>RFGE01000327.1 GCA_003696105.1 Deltaproteobacteria bacterium
CGCGTCGACCACGGTCACGTCGTAGGCCGGATCGGCCGCCAGATCGCGCACCATCGCGGCGCCGACGCGCCCCGCTCCCAAGATCACCGCGTGTGGCATCGGCGGCGAGCATACCGCCGGCCGCGGCGCCGCGCGGCGTCGACCCCGGCGAAACGGACGCGACGTCGCTTGGCGTGCTCGCCGCGGCCGGTCGGCTGCCGGCTGGTCGCGCGACGCCGTCTGCCTCCGCGTTCGTGGTGCCGTCCAGCGCGTACGCACCGAGGCCACCGGCGCCGGTCGATCTCGCGCCGAGTACACCCTCTTCGCGCCGCGGGCGGCCGGCGGCCCGCCCGGGCCCCACCCGGGCGCCGGCCCCGGCGTACAATCCCGCCATGCACGACCCGCTGGCAACCCTCGGCATTTCGGCCGGTCACTCCGGCGCGAGCGACGGACGAAGGTGGCGCAGCGGCGGCCCACCGCTCGTGTCGCTCAACCCGGCGACCGGCGAACCGCTCGGCGAAATTCGCGCCGCCACCGCTGCCGACGCCGACGCCGCGATCGCCGCCGCCGACGACCGGTTCGCCGAATGGCGCCTGCGGCCGGTGCCGGCGCGCGGCCAACTGATCGCCCGGCTCGGCGCCCTGCTTCGCGAGCACAAACAAGCACTCGGCGCACTGATCTCGCTCGAGGTGGGCAAGATCCGTTCGGAGGGGCTCGGCGAGGTGCAGGAGATGATCGACATCTGCGAGTTCGCCGTCGGACTCAGCCGCCAGCTGTACGGCATCACCCTGCCGTCGGAGCGGCCACGCCATCGCATGATGGAGCAATGGCACCCGCTCGGGCCGGCCGGCGTGATCACCGCGTTCAACTTCCCGATGGCGGTGTGGGCGTGGAACGCCGCGATCGCGGCCGTGTGCGGCGACCCGGTCGTGTGGAAGCCGTCGCCCGCCGCCCCGCTGTGCGCCATCGCCGTGCAGCGGCTGTGCGAGCGCGCGATGGCCGACCACGACGCGCACGGAGTGTTCACCCTCGCCGCCGGCGGCCACGACGTCGGCGAGCGGCTGTGCGACGATGCGCGCCTGCCACTGGTGTCGTTCACCGGGTCGATCCCGGTCGGGCGCCGAGTGGCCGAGCGGGTCGCGCGCCGGCTCGGCCGCAGCCTGCTCGAACTCGGTGGCAACAACGCGGCGATCGTGCTCGACGACGCGCGCCTGGACCTGGCGGTTCGCGCCCTCGCGTTCGGCGCCGTCGGCACCGCCGGCCAGCGCTGTACGACGACGCGCAGGCTGTTCGTCCAGCGCGGCATCGCGCCGCAGCTCGTAGACGCACTCGTCGCGGCGTACCGCTCGATACGCGTCGGCGATCCGCTCGACGACGGCGTGCTGATGGGGCCGCTGATCTCGGCCGATGCGGTGGCCGCGTTCGAGCGCGCGGTCGCCGCCGCGGTCGCGTCGGGCGGGCGCGTGCTCGCGGGCGGTCGCCGCATCGACCGGCCCGGGTTCTACGTCGAACCGACCCTCATCGCCGCGCCGCCGCAGGACCGGTTCCCGATCGCGCACGAGGAGACGTTCGCGCCCATCTTGTACGTGTTCGAGGTAGACGATCTGGACGAGGCCATCGCGGCCAACAACGCCGTCCGCCAGGGACTGTCGAGCTGCCTGTTTTCGGAAAGCGGCCGTGCGGCGGAGCAGTTCTGGTCGGCTGCCGGGTCGGACTGCGGCATCGCCAACGTCAACATCGGCACCTCCGGCGCCGAAATCGGCGGTGCGTTCGGCGGGGAGAAGGACACCGGCGGCGGCCGCGAGGCCGGCTCCGACGCGTGGAAGGCCTACATGCGGCGGCAGACGTGCACCGTCAATTGGGGAGACGATCTACCGCTGGCTCAGGGCGTGCAGTTCCTGTAGACCGCGCGTCAGAACTTGTAGGTGATGCCGCTTCGGAAGTAGACGCCGTTGTCGTCCTTGAGCAGGAAGTCGTTGAACGCGTCCGTGTAGGCCGGGCGCTCGCTGCGCGACGGCGTGCCGTCGAGCATGCCCCACACATTGATGCGCTCGTTGACCGCGTACTCCACGATCAGCGCGATCATCAACCGGATGCCCCCGTTGCGCTCGAAGATCTTGCGGTCGTCGCCGTCGTCGTCCAGGAGCTGATTGATCCGATTGAACCGCTCGTCCGACAGGGTCGCGACGTCCGAGAAGTAGTCCATGCCGTCGACCTTCTCGAGGTAGGCCTTGCACAGGTCGGTCGGCTCGGACCGCGCCTCGAACTGCGGCGCGGTCGCCAGCGGCGGACAGAACCGGTCGGTCCACGCCGACAGGTACAGCCGGCCGGTGATGGTGAGCCGGCCGATCGCCGTGAGCGACAGCATGCCGCCCGCGTCGATGAAGTAGCTGTCGCGCTGGCTGCGGTCGAACCGCGTGCCGTAGCCGGCCGTCGCGAACGCGCCGACCGACACCGGCGAGCGGTCCAACAGCTGGATCCGGGTGTGGACCGACAGGTCCGTGCGCTGGAAGAACGTCTGCACGCCGATGCCGGCGTCGAGGCCGAACCCCTTGAGCTGGCCGACGCCGATCGTGAACCGGATCCCGAGAAAGTGCGGATAGCCGACCGACGCGTCGAACGTCGGCTTTTCGCGCATCAGCGTGCGGGCGCCGAACGACGACCGCGACCGCCGCTCGCGCAGCAGCTCCTCCTCGGTCGGACCGAGGTCGATCTGCTTGAGCGTCGCGTTGATGACCTCGCGCTTGCCCCCCTCGATGTTGACCAGCTTCTCGAACTGGTAGTAGCCGTCGCGCGAGATCGCGATCACGTGCTCGCCGACGCTCACCTCCGGGATCGTGAACGGCGTCTTTCCGACGACCTCGCCGTCGAGCGACACCGCCGCACCCGACGGATTCGACAGCACGCGAATCTCCCCCGCCGCCTTCAAATCGGCGGTGACGACGACCTCCTGGCCGGCTTCGACCCGGACCTTCTGCTCGAACGTGCGGTAGCCCTTCTTTTCGACGCGCACGAAGTGCTCGCCGGCCGACACTTCTTTGGTCTGCGGAACCGGTCCGATGCGCGCGCCGTCGATCGACACCGCCGCGTCGGGCACCGGCGACACGACCTTGAGCGTGCCGGCGTCCGACGGGCCGGCCTCCGGCTGCAAGTCCATCTGCAGGATCGCCGCCGAGCCGGCGCTCACCTCGACGCGCTCGGTGCGCGGCAAAAACCCCGGCGCGCGCACCTCGATGACGTGCTCGCCCGGCTTGAGGTCCTTGACGTCGATCGGCACCTCGCCGACGCGCGTCCCGTCGACCCACACCTCGGCCTTCGGCGCGCTGCTGAGCACCCGGATCGACCCGCCGGGGCCGCCGATCGTCGCCTGGAGCTCCGCGTTGACCTTCACGGTCTGGCCCGCCTTGACCACGACGGTCTGCTTCCACGGCATCGCCGGTTCCTTGCGCACCTCGACGACGTGTGGTCCCTCCGGGATGTCCGGCACGAGCGTCGGCGTCTTGTCGCGCCACAGCTGGCCGTCGATGTAGACCTCGGCGTCCTGCACGTCCGCGTCCACCAGGACCGAGCCCTTTTGCGGCTCCTTCTTCACCGGCTTGAGCACGGGCGCGATCGTCACGCGCTCCCCCTCCTTGACGTCGACCCACTGCGAATAGTCCTGAAACTCCGCCTTCTTGATCTCGACGAGGTGGCGGCCCTCCTTGACGTTGAGCACGACCGGGACGTTGCCCTGGAGTTGACCGTCCACCCACACCTCGGCGCCGAACGTGTTGTTGTCCGCGGCCGCGATCACGTCCAACTTGGCCGGCACCTCCTTTTTCACCAGCGGCAGGAAGAACTCCTGCGTGCGGCGGCTGCGCTTGATCCGCACGACGCGCGTGGCCGTCTCGTAGCCGTCGAGCTTGACGATGATCTTCCAGTCGCCCTTTTGCAGGCGCCCCTCCCACGGCGTGTAGCCGACGATGCCGTACTTTTCGTCGTCGAGATAGATGGCGGCACGCTGAGGGGCCGAGTCGATGCGGACCCGGTACTTGCGCCCGCGGCGCTCGGGGCGCGGCTCCGTCTGTGCGTGCGCTTCGACGGCGACCCCCGCGAGGACGCCTACTGCGAACACAGCGGCCACGCGGTGGAAACGAGTTGAGCTGAACATACGAAGGATCCCCCTGTGCGGTGTGGCTAGCCTATTCGACGCGCGCGACACGCGTCAATTTCACCCGCGCGGCCCATGCGCACTTGCGACGCGCGAGATCGCCGCCCGGTCACCCGGCAATCGCGCCCATCGCCGCCAGCGAGATCACGGTCACGCCGAGCGCGATGCGGTAGATCACGAACGGCGTGAACCGGTGCGACGCGAGGAAGCGCAACAGCCACGCGATGCTCGCATACCCGCTGACCGCGGCGGTGGCGATTCCGACCGCGATGGGCGCGGCGCCCACGTCGGCCGCCGCCACGTGGCGCAGCTCGTAGACGCCGGCGGCGAAGATCGCGGGCACGCCCAGCAGAAACGAAAACCGCGCAGCGTCGGTGCGGCGCAGCCCCAGCACGAGCGCCGCCGCGATCGTCGCGCCCGAGCGCGACACGCCCGGGACCAGCGCCAGTGCCTGGGCACACCCGACCCAGACCGCGTCGGCCAACCCGACCGCGTCGATGCCTCGGTGGCCCTCGCGCCGATCAGCGTACGCCATCACGATCGCCACCGCGACGAGCGCCCCGCCGACGACGTACAACGACCGAAGCGGCCCGGTGATGTGGCGCTCCAGCGCGAGGCCGGCGATCCCGATCGGGACGGTGCCGACGACCAGGTACATCGCCATGCGCGCATCGTGGCTGCCGCGATCGCGGAGCAGCGCCCGCGGCATCGCGACGAACAGATCCCGCGCGAAGTAGCCGACGACGGCGACGAGCGTGCCGAGCTGAATGACCGCGCTGAACGCGGCGCCGGGATCCGGCTGGCCGAGCAGCGCGGGGACGATACGCAGGTGCGCGGTCGACGAGATCGGCAAGAACTCCGTGAGTCCCTGCACGAGCCCGAGCAGCGCGGCGAACCACAGCGCCATCAGGCCCTCCCGGGATCGACCGCCTCTGCGCCGAAACGGTGCGGCGCTCGCGACGCGCGCGCGCGACCGGCCCCGCGCGCAGGCCGCGCGAACGTCCTAGCGGCGGCGTAGCGGCCAGGGGCGTTCCACATGGCGGCGCACTATAGCGGCGCGGCCGGCGAAGCGCGAACCCGATGGCCGGCGGGGCGACCGGAGCGCACCGCGTGAGGGGGCAGTCCCCGATCGGGGACGCTCCCTGGGGACGGCCGGCCCGACCGCCGTGGGCGAGCCGTACGATTTCCGCGACCTGCACCGGCCACCGGTCGCGCGGCCGTGGCCCGGTCCATGCATCGCCCCCACGACATGGGCTTCGTCGCGAACCTGCTACGCCGCTGGGGCTACGTCCGGCTGGCCGACTATGGGCTCGCGCTCGCCGCCGACGGTCGAATCGTGCCGGCGGGTGCGGTCGCGCCGCCCGCCGCCGCAGTCGTCCCGGCCCTGGCCGCCGCCGGCGCTCCGCCGCAGGTGGCGGCGCCGGCTGCGCCACCCGTTCCCGCCGCGCCTGCCCCGCGCACCGGGGCGCCCGCGCCTGCCGCGCCGCCGACCCCCGCAGCGCCCGGCGCGGCGGAGCCAGACGACGAAGAGTGGGAGTGGCGCCTGCGCGCCGCGCGCGCCCGCGCCCGCGACGAGGTCACGCAAGTCATCCCGAAAGCCCGCGTCCTCGCCAGCCTCGGGCCGCCGCAGCCGCCGCCGCGGCGCCGGCTGGCGCGCGCCTCCTCGCCTCCGCCGCCTCCCCCCGGCCGCGCCCCCGCCGCGCGACCGGCCCGCGCCCGGGCCGCGCCTTCCGCGGCCCGGCGCCCCGCC
>RFGE01000328.1 GCA_003696105.1 Deltaproteobacteria bacterium
ACATCGAGCTGACGCCGGCCGCCAAGGAGCTGGTCGCCGAGCGCGGCTACGATCCGGTCTACGGCGCGCGGCCGCTCAAGCGCAGCATCCAGAAGAACGCGATCGACCCGCTGGCCAACGAGCTGCTCACCGGCCGGTTCAAAGCGGGGGACCGCATCCTCGTCGATCGCGACGGTGATCGGCTCGTGTTCCGCATCGCAGAAAGGAAGGCCAGCGATACGGAGGCCGCATGACCGGTGAAACGCTCGATTTCGACCCGCGCGTGGATTACTACGCGGCGCTCGGCGTCGCGCCCAGCGCGAGCGACGCCGAGATCAAGCGCGCCTACCGCAAGCTGGCCAAGGAGTACCACCCGGATCGCACCGGTGGCGACAAGGCCAAGGAGCAGCGTTTCAAGGACGTCACGCGCGCCTACGAAGTGCTCGGCGACAAACAACGGCGCGCTCGTTACGACGCGATCCGCGCGGGCGGATTCGCCGGCGCCGGCGCGCAGGCCGGCGGAATCGGGTTCGACATCGGCGACCTGTTTGCGCAGATGTTCGGTTCCCGCGCCGGCGGCCGGTCCGCGCCGCGGGGCCAGGTTCGCTACGAGGTGTTCACCGGAGGCGACGGCCCGTCCGGCGGCGGCAGCCCGTTCGGCTCCTGGTTCGACCAGGACGTGCCGCGCCCGCGCGCGGCGCGGCCGAGCGGGCGCACCGTCCACAAGGTTCGCACGCCGACCGGCGCCTACGTCACCCTCAAGGGCGACGACGTGCACTCGGACGTGCGGATCGGCATCGACCAGGCGTTGCTCGGCGCCGTCGTCGAGGTGCCGACCCTCACCGGCACGGCCAAGCTCAAGATCCCGCCCGGCACCTCCAGTGGCACCAAGCTGCGGCTGCGCGGCAAGGGTCGCGGCGCCGGCGACCACTACGTGACCGTCCACATCGACGTTCCCAAAAAGAAACTCGACGGCGAGGGCCAACGCTTGCTCGCCGCCCTCATGAAGAAGCTCAGATGACATCCGCAATCGAAACTCCACTGCCGCTGTTGCCGCTGCGCCACGTCGTGCTGCTGCCCGGCGACGCGGTTCCCCTCGATGTCGGCAGCGCGCCCGCGCGCGCCGCGGTCGACACGGCCCTCGAGCGCGACGGGCGACTGCTGCTCGTGCCGCGCAGCGATCCGACCAGCGACGACGTGTCCAAGCAGGCGCTCGGCCGCATCGGCGTCGAGGCCGAGATCCTGCAAGCGACGCCGGTCGGGCGCGAGCGAACGATGGTGCTCGTGCGCGCGACCCGCCGGATGGCGCTCGGCGACCTCGCGCAGACCGAACCGTATCTCGCCGCGTTCGCCGAACCGGTCGCCGACACCGACGTACCGGCGCCGGAACCCGGCGGCCTCACCGCGCACATGACCGATCGCGTGCGCGAGCTGATTCAGACCGAAGGCGAAGACGTCGACCGCCTGCTCGCGCGGCTGGCAGAGATCGAGAATCCCGGCGAGCTGGCAGACTTCGCCGCGGGCCGGATCGAGCTGTCGCGCGACCAGCGCGTCGCGCTACTGGAACAGCCGAGCGTCACGGCGCGGCTCACGACGTTGCTGCCGCTCGTCGAGCGCCGGCTGGAGGTCCTGCGCCGCACGGCCGACATTCGCGCGGAGCTCGAGCAGGCGATGTCGCCGCAGGAGCGGGAGGCGCTGCTGCGGGCGCGCAAGCGCGCGATCGAGGAAGAACTCGGCGAGGTCGACGACGCCGACCCCGAGGTCGCCGAACTCGAGCAGCGGCTGGCCGCGTCGGCGCTGCCCGAGGAGGCGGCCGAGGCCGCGCGCCGCCAGCTGCGCCGCCTGCGCGACATGCCGATCGGCTCCCCCGAGTACGCGACCACCAAGACGTACGTCGAGCGGCTGCTGGCGCTGCCGTGGTCCGAGGAAACCGAGGACCAGGTCGACGTCGCGCGCGCGCGCCAGATCCTCGACGAGGATCACTACGGGCTCGACGACGTCAAACGCCGCGTGATCGAGTTCATCGCGGTGCGCAAGCTCGCGCCGGCGCGCTCGGGGCCGATCCTGTGCCTGGTCGGGCCGCCCGGCGTCGGCAAGACGTCGCTCGGGCGGTCGATCGCGCGCGCGCTGGGCCGCAACTACGTGCGCGTCGCGCTCGGCGGCGTACAAGACGAGGCCGAAATCCGCGGCCACCGCCGCACGTACGTCGGCGCGCTCCCCGGCCGGATCGTCGCCGCGCTCGAACGCGCCGGGTCGATGAACCCGGTCATGGTGCTCGACGAGATCGACAAGCTCGGCCAGGGCGTGCGCGGCGACCCGGCGGCCGCGCTGCTCGAGGTGCTCGACCCGGAGCAGAACGACGCCTTCGTCGATCACTACATCGAAGTGCCCGTGGACCTCTCCAAGGTCCTGTTCCTCGCGACCGCCAACCAGACCGACACGATCCCGGCGCCGCTGCGCGATCGCATGGAGGTGATCCACCTGCCCGGCTACACGGAGGCCGAAAAGTGCGAGATCGCCCGCCGCCACCTCGTGCCCCGGCAGCTCGCCGAGCACGGGCTGGACCCGGCCACCGTGACGATCGACGACGACGCGATCGTCGACATCATTCGCCACTACACCCGCGAAGCCGGCGTCCGCAACCTCGAGCGCGAAATCGGCGCCGTCGCGCGCCACGTCGCCGTGCGGGCGGCCAGCGATCCGGAGTTCGCGGGCGCGCACATTACGGCTTCGGACATTCCCGAGATCCTCGGACCGCCCCGGTTTTCGTCCGAGCTCGCGGTGGCGGCCGACGCGGTCGGCGTCGCGACCGGCCTGAGCTGGACGCCGGTCGGCGGCGAGATCCTGTTCGTGGAAGCGCGGCTCATGCCGGGCCGCGGCCGCCTGCGCGTCACCGGCCGGCTCGGCGACGTGATGGAGGAGAGCGTGCGCGCCGCGCACGCGTGGGTGCGCAGCCGCGCCGACCAGCTCGGCATCGACCCGGATCGGATCGCGACCAGCGACGTCCACGTCCACGTCCCAGCCGGCGCGGTCCGCAAGGACGGGCCGTCGGCGGGCGTCGCGATCGCGACGGCGCTGGTGTCGGCCTACACCAATACGCCGGTGCGGCACGACGTCGCGATGACCGGCGAGATCACGCTGCGCGGGCTGGTGTTGCCGGTCGGCGGCATCAAGGAGAAGGTGCTCGCCGCCCATCGCGCCGGCGTGCGCACGGTGGTGTTGCCGGAGCGAAACCGCAAGGACCTGCGCGACATCCCCGCCGACGTGCGCGACGCGCTCGACATCCGGTTCGCTCGGCGCATCGACGACGTCCTGGCGGTGGCCCTGCGCGGCTACGGCGGGCGCGCCAAGGGGCGCAGGCCCGCCGCGTCCGGCGCACCGCGCAACGAGAACGTGCCCGTCGCGCCGGTGATCGCGGCGTAGGGGTCGCACCGCCGCGGCGGAGGACCGGCGCCGGCCCCCGGGCCACTGCGGTGGCCGGCAACCGCGGTGGCCACGTTCGGCGGCCGCCACGCCAACTCCCCGGACGCACGCCGGAGATCGGATGGTACGGAACCTGCTTTCCGCTTCCGCGAGTCGGAGGTACGCCATGAACCCCTACCAGGAACACCGCAAGGCCTTGCGCCACTACTTCGAGTACTCGAACAGCGGCGTCGACGTGGTCGAAGACGGCCTCAAAGAGGTCCCGTTCGGCGAGTACCTGGTGGAGACCGGACGCCTTCGCCGCGATCAGCTCCTCGACGCGATGATGCTGCAGGATCGAAACCCGGGCGTCCGCCTGGGCGAATGCATCGCCGCCCTGGGCTACCTGCCCTACGAGGAGGTCGATCGCGTGTACGACGAGTACGCGCGACTGTCCGTCGTCGAGTGCTGACTCGGGCCGCCCGCGACGGCCGGCCGCACGCGCGGCGACGCCGGGCTCGGCCGCTGGCCGGCGGCGCCGCAGACCGTGATCCAGGTCCCTTTACACGGCGATCGCCGCGACCTACTGTAAGCGCTGGCGCGGCCGCACAAGCCGGCCGCATCTCGTTGCAAGGAGGTTGCGTATGCCCCTCACCAAGTGGACTCGACTGGGTTGGTTTTCGACGATCGCGTTTTCCCTGGCGCTGGCCGCGGGCGCATGCGGCGGCGGGGACGACGACGACGACACGACCGCCGACGCCGCGCCCGGAGCCGACGCCACGCCCGGCGCGGACGCGGCGACCCCGGATGCGGGCACGCCGGACGCCCGCACGTCGTACACGAACCTGGACGACCTGGCGCGCGACTACAGCGCCGTGCTGTGCGACAAGCTCGCCGAGTGCGTCCCGGTTTTCGACATTTTCGCGTCGCCGCTGGAATGCAGCAGCCTGTTCTACGGGCGCGAGCTGGCCGCCGCCATCGACCGCTGGCAGAAGGAGATCGACGCGGGCGAGCTGACCTTCGACGGCGACAAGGCGGCCGAATGCCTCGCTGCGCTGCGCGCGGCCGACTGCAGCCGCATCGACGTCGAAGACCTCGACCCGCGACAGCTGTCCCCCGCGTGCGGCGAGATGCTCACCGGCAATCGCGGCGACGGCGACGCGTGCACCGACTCGGTGTACTGCGCACCGCAGCTGTACTGCGACACGTCGTCCGCGTGCCCGGGCACCTGTGCGGCGCCGATCGCGGTCGGTGAGACCTGCGTGTCCGGCCAGCGGTGCGCAGCCGGCGCCGTGTGCTTCGTGCCGGAAAGCGGCGGCGACGGGACCTGCACGATGCCGGTCGGCGACGGCGAGGCGTGCGACGTCGAGACCGGCCCCCCGTGCGCACCGAGCAGCGAATGCGACACCGGCTCGGCGGGCGGCACCGCGGGTACGTGTGCCCCCCAGGTGAACATCCCGCTGACCGCTGACGACGGCGAGGCGTGCGGCCCGGCGTCCGGCGCGCTGTGCAAGCCGGGGTTGACCTGCGCGCTCGCGACCCCGTCTTCGGGGACGTGCCGGCCCGACGGGATCCAACAAGGCCAACAGTGCCCGCCGGCGCTACCGGACGCGTGCGCCCCCGGCCTGTACTGCGACGGCGCCGGCATCGATGAAACGACCGGGGCGCCCGTGTCCGGCACGTGCAAGCCGATCCCCGACGAGGGCAAGGCGTGCGCCGAGCCGCCCGCGTTGTTGCCCGACGGCCCGCACGAGGACGGCCTGTGCACGGCGGACACCTACTGCGATCGGACGGCGAGCCCGCCGACCTGCGTCGCACCGACGAAGGCCAACGGCGCCGCGTGTCTCGCCCACGGCGTGTGCGCCTCGGGCTACTGCGGCGACATCGGCTACGACTCCGACCCGCCGACGCCCGGGACCTGCCAGGACCCGGTCGATCTCTGCGACTGACGCCTGCGGCACCCGGAGGGCGGCCCGTCGCGCACCGCGGCGGGCCGCCCTTCCGTTTCGGCGCGGGACCCGCGCGTCACCGCATCGCGGCGATCACCGCGTCGGTGAAGCCCGCGGTGTCGGCCCGGCCACCCAGGTCGCGCGTCCGGTGGTCGTCCGACGCCAGTGCCGCCCGCACGCCGGCCCGCAGCCGCGCCGCGGCGTCGGCCTGGCCGATGTGGTCGAGCATCAGCGCCGCGGCGAGCATCAGCGCGGTCGGGTTGGCGATCCCCTTGCCCGCGATGTCGGGGGCGGTGCCGTGCACCGCCTCGAAGATCGCGACGCCGCCGTCGCCGATGTTCGCCGCCGGCGCCACCCCGAGCCCTCCGACGAGGCCCGCGGCCAGATCCGACAGGATGTCGCCGAACAGGTTGGTCGTGCAGATGACGTCGAACTGGCTCGGGTCGACGACCAGCTTCATCGCCGCCGCATCGACGATCACGTCGTTCGTGTCGATGTCGGGATACTGCGCGGCCACCTCCCGGGCGGTCTCGAGAAACAGCCCGTTGGACAGCTTGAGGATGTTCGCCTTGTGGACGAAGGTCACCCGCCTGCGCCCGTGCGCCCGGGCAAACTCGAGCGCGTAGCGCGCGATCCGCTCCGACCCGACGCGCGTGATGATGGCGATCGACTCCGCGGCCGTGCGCTGGCCGATGTAATGTTCGACGCCCGTGTACATCCCCTCGGTGTTTTCGCGGATGATGACGAGGTCGACCCCTTCGTAGCGGCTCGGCACGCCGGCAAGGGACTGCGCCGGCCGCACGTTGGCGTACAGGTCGAAGTGTTGGCGCAGCGCGACGTTGACCGAGCGGAAGCCGTGGCCGACCGGGGTGCCCAGCGGCCCCTTGACCGCGACGCCACAGTCGGCGATCGCGCGGATCGTCTCGGCCGGGAGCGGGTCGCCGACCTCGCCGACCGCCGCAAGGCCGGCCCTCGCCGGCCGCCAGGACACGCGCGCGCCGGCCGCGTCGACCGCCCGGCGCGTGGCCGCCGCGATCTCCGGCCCGATGCCGTCGCCTTCGATGAGAACGATCTGTCGCTGTTCCATGCTCGTGCTCCGCGTTGGCGCGCGACGTCCCGCAACCGCGACGCCGCGCCGGTCGAGACAGGATAGGTTCCCGCGGCCGCTGTGGAAAGCCGCGCGTGTGCGAGTTCGCCCGCGCGGCTACGTCTGGATGCGATAGTCGCGGATCTTGTTGTAGATGGACGCGCGGCTGATGCCGAGCAGCCGCGCGGCCTTCGTCGGCGAGCCGCCGGCGCGGCGCAGCGCGTCCGCGATCGCCTGGCGCTCGACCGCCCGCACCGTGTCGTCGACGATCGCCTTGAGCGGCCGCCCCGCGGCGGCGTCGACCTCCGGTGCGCCGACCGCGGTGCGTCCCGGGCCGCTCGCCGCGGTCAGACCCGCGGCGACGAGGTCGTCGGCGCGGATCTCGTCGCCGTCGCACAGGATCGCGGCCCGCGACAGCACGTTCTCCAGCTCGCGGATATTGCCCGGCCAGTGATACGCGGTGAGCCGGGCCATCGCGCCGGGCGAGATGCGCGTCGGATAGCGGCTCTCGTCGCCGGCGAACGCCTTGGCCGCGCCGCGCCGGCGCGCGAGGATGTGCGCCGCGAGCAGCGGGATGTCCTCGCGCCGCTCCCGCAGCGGCGGCACCTGAATCGGCACGACCGCGAGCCGCCAGTACAGGTCCTCGCGAAACTCGCCGCGCGCGACCATCGCCTTGAGGTCCTTGTTGGTCGCCGCGATCACGCGGACGTCGATCTGAACGAACTGATCGCCGCCCACCGGCTTGATCTCGCGCTCCTGCAGCACGCGCAGCAGCTTGTTTTGCACCGGCGGCGCGATGTCGCCGATCTCGTCGAGAAAGATCGTCCCCGTGTGCGCCTCGCGAAACAGCCCGCGGCGGGCCTTGCCGGCGCCGGTGAACGCTCCCTTTTCGTGGCCGAACAGCTCGGCCTCGAGCAGCGACGGGGACAGCGCCGAACAGTCGAACGCGACGAACGGCCGATCCGCGCGCGGCCCGATGCGCTGGATCGTGCGCGCCAAGAGTTCCTTGCCGGTGCCGCTTTCGCCGAGGATCAGCACCGTCGCGTCCGAGTGCGCCACGCGCTCGACCAGCGCGATGAGCTGCTTCATCGGCGGCGACTCGCCGATCACCTCCCCGAGCCCGCGCGCCCGGTCCACCTCCGACCGCAGCCGGCGCACCTCGCGCGCGAGGCTGCCGTGTTTGGCGGCGCGCTGGACGGCGGCGCGCAGTTCGCCGGCCGATACGGTCTTGCGCAGGTAGTCGAACGCCCCCTGGCGCATCGCGGTCACCGCGCCCTCGACGCTGGCCTGCGCGGTCATCAAGATGACGCTGAGGTCCGGCGCGAGCCGGCGGAATTTGCGCAGCAAGTCGAGGCCGTCGACGCCCGGCAGCGACTCGTCTGCCAGCACCACGTCGTACGGGGTGCGCTGGATCATGTCGAGCGCCTGCGCCGCGGACTCCGCCGCATCCACGTCGTACTCGGGGCCGAGCAGCGCGGCGACCAGCCGCGGGATTTGCGGCTCCCGGTCGACCACGAGCACACTGATTCCGGCCGTCACGCCGCGTTCTCCTCGGCCAACAGCGGCAGCGTCGCGGTCGCGCGCGTCCCGCGGCCCGGCGACGACTCGAACGTGAGCGCGCCGCCGTGCTGCTCGACGATGCGCTTGCAGATGCCGACTCCGAGCCCGGAACCGCGCGCGCCTCGCGTGGTGAAAAACGGCTCGCCGAGGCGGGCGAGGACATCGGCATCCATCCCCACGCCGTCGTCCGCGACCGTGACCAGCGCGACGCCGCGGGCCTCGTCCGCGTCGATTTCGACCGCGATCGTATCGCCCGGGTTCGTCGCGAGCGCCGCATTGCTCACCAGGTTGATCACGACCTGCGCCAGCTTCTGCCGGTCGGCCGTCACCAGCGGGCGCCGGCGGTAACGCCGCTCGATTCGGCGCTCGCGGACGTCGCGGTCGTAGCGCAGGATCGCGAGCGCTTCGTCGACGACGCCCGCGAGGTCCGACGGCTCCCGCGCCAGTTCGCGGCCGCCGCTCGGCTCTCGGCTCGCCGACACGAAATCGAGGATCTCGTCGACCATCGCGGCGAGCCGTTTTTGCGCCGTCGCGATCACGTCCGCGAACTCCGCCAACTCCGAGTCGTCCGCCACGCGGCTCTTGATCGCCTCGGCGTAGCCGACCAGCGCGAGCTGGGTGCCGATCTCGTGCGCGATGCCGCTGACGACCCGCCCGACGGCCGCGAACTGCTCCGCCTCGACGAGGCGCTCGGTCGCCGTCGTCGCCTCCCCGCGAGCCGCCTGGGCGCGCTGCCGCCACGTCGCAAGTTCGCGCCGCAGCTCGCGCATCTCGATGCCGGCGCGGATCTTCAGTTCGAGGTCGACGAGGTCGCACGGTTTGTTGACGACGCGCAGCGGCCCGACCGCGTCGAGCGCGACGCGCATCGCGTCGGCGTCGCCGTAGGTCGCCATGACCAGGCCGACGACGTCGTCGCCGCACCGCTCGCGCACCCGCGCGAGGGCGGTGAGCCCGTCGCAATCCGCGTTGCGGTAGTGCGCGACGACCACGTCGGGCGCGCGTTTGTCGATCGCCGCGAGCAGGTCGGCGCACGTCGCGAACGCCGCCACGGCGTACCCGGTCTGCGCCCGCAACGCCTCGGCGAGCCGGCGCAAGGCGAGCGGGTCGTCGTCGAGCAGGTGCACGAGCACGTCCGCCATCGCCCCGATAGCATGCCATCTACCCGCGTAGACGTCCACGAAAATGGACATGTGTCTACGTCGGCAGACAGCCGGACGGCAAGATACTTGATAAGCGGCTGAAAACCTGCGTCTCACGCGCTGGAATGGGGTTTGCTCCTGCATCCGGCCGGGTCCGACCGGATTTCGTATGCAGGAGCCCCCATGGCCAGACACCGCAGCGCGGCGCCGCCCGCCCGACCGGCCACGTTGACCGACCGCGAACGTCGCTACGTGTTCTCGGTCGCGATGAAATACATGAAGGACGAGGACGCGGCGGCGGACGTCACCCAGGACGCGCTGCTGCTCGCGCACCGCCACCGCGACAGCTTTCGCGGCGACGCGCGCTATTCCACGTGGCTGTACCGGGTGGCGGCGACCACCGCGCTGATGCACCTGCGCAAGCGCCGCCGCACCGCCCGCGAGATTCCCGTCGCCCCGCGCGCCGGCGCGGCCGCCGCCGCCAACGAACTCGACCAACCGGCCGGCGACTCGTCCCCCGAAGAGGTCGTCGCGGCGCGCGAGGCGATGGCGATCGTGGACCGGGCCCTGGCCGCGCTCGGCGACAAGTACCGGGACGTGTTCCGAATGCGCTTCGTGGAGGGCTACACCGAGTCGGAGATCGCGCGCCGGCTCGACCTGAACGTCGCCACCGTCAAGACCCGTGCCTTCCGCGCGCGGCTCGCGGTGCGGCGCGAACTCCAGCACCACTTCGCGCGCGCGGCATGACGCGCCACGTCAACGAAATCGAACACTTGGAAATCGCATCGGTTGCCGGCGTGCGGTGGCGTACACTATAAAGCGCCCATGCCGCCCGTGAAGAAACCCGCCGAGCGCACGTACCAGACCCTGTCGGGGATCCCGCTTCAGGGGGTGTACACGCCCGCCGACCTCGAAGCCCGCGGTTGGCGCTACGACGAGGCGCTCGGCGACCCGGGCGCGTTCCCGTACACGCGCGGGCCGCACGCGACGATGTACCGCGGCAAGCTGTGGACGATGCGCATGTTCGCCGGGTTCGGAACCCCGGAGGACACCAATCGGCGCTTCAAGTTCCTGCTCGAACAGGGCCAGACCGGGCTGTCGACCGCGTTCGACATGCCCACGCTGATGGGCTACGACCCGGACCACCCGCGCGCGCTCGGCGAGGTCGGCCGCGAGGGCGTGTCGGTCGCGTCGCTCGACGACATGGAGCGCCTGTTCGACGGCATTCCGCTCGATCAGGTGTCGACGTCGATGACCATCAACGCGCCCGCGTGCGTGCTGCTGGCGCTGTACATCGCCGTCGCCAAGAAGCAGGGCGTGTCGCCGGCGGCGCTGCGCGGCACGCTGCAAAACGACATGCTCAAGGAGTTCATCGCGCAGAAGGAGTGGATCTCGCCGCTGCGCGCGCACATGCGGATCATCCGCGACATGCTCGTGTTCTGCACCCGCGAGATGCCGAAGTGGAACACGATCTCGATCAGCGGCTACCACATCCGCGAGGCCGGCGCGACCGCGGTCCAGGAGCTCGCGTTCACGCTGGCCGACGGCATCGGCTACGTCCAGCTCGGCATCGACGCGGGCCTCGACGTCGACGATTTCGCGCCGCGGCTGTCGTTCTTCTTCGACGTGCACAACGACTTCTTCGAGGAGATCGCCAAGTTTCGCGCCGCCCGCCGCATCTGGGCCAAGGTGATGCGCGACCGGTTCGGCGCCAAGAACCCGCGGTCGTGGCTGTTGCGGACGCACGCGCAAACCGCCGGCGTGTCGCTGATGGCACAGCAGCCGCTCAACAACGTCGTGCGCACCACGCTGCAGGCGCTCGCGGCGGTGCTCGGCGGCACGCAGTCGCTGCACACGAACTCGTACGACGAAACCTATGCGCTGCCGACCGAGGAGGCCGCCACCTTGGCGCTGCGCACGCAGCAAATCATCGCCGAGGAGAGCAACGTGCCCGCCGTCGCCGATCCGCTGGGCGGCTCGTACTTCGTCGAGACGCTCACCGATCAGATCGAAGCCGAGGCGATGAAGTACATCGCCAAGATCGACGAGATGGGCGGCATCGTCAAAGCGGTGGAAGAAGGCTATCCGCAGCGGGAGATCGCCCGGTCGGCGTACGAGTTCCAGCGCCAGGTCGACTCCGGCGAGCGGGTCATCGTCGGCGTCAACAAGTACGTCACCACCGAGGGCGACAACATCCCGACGCTCAAGATCGACCTCGAGCCGGAGCGGAATCAGATCGCCCGCGTCCAGGCGGTGCGCGCGCGCCGCGACGCCGCCGCGGTGGATCGCGCGCTGGCGAACGTGCGCGCGGCCGTGCGCGACGACGCGCAAAACGTCATGCCGCCCATCATCGAGGCCGTCGAGGCGTACGCGACGCTCGGCGAGATCTGCGCCATCTTCCGCGAAGAGTTCGGCGAGCACACCGACCCGGCGTACCTGTAACCCGCGCTCGTCGCCGGCCCAGCCGGCGCCGCGCCGTGACGGCGCGCGCCTCGCACGATCGCCGCGCGCGCCGGCCGGTGTATAGTCGCCGCGCGGATGCAGCGGATCGTGGTCGATGCGATGGGGGGCGATCACGCGCCCGAGCAGGTGGTCAAGGGGGCGGCGGCCGCGTCGCTCGCGCTGCCGAACGTCGAGATCATCCTCGTCGGCGACGCGCGCCAGGTCGGCGCGCTGCTGAGCAACGAGCGGCACGACGGCGCCCGCGTGCGCGTCCACCACGCCCCCGCCGCGATCCACATGGACGAAAAGCCGTCCGAGGCCATCGCCGCCAAGCCGAATGCATCCGTCCTCGTCGCCGCCGACCTCGTCGCGAACGGAGACGGCGACGCCCTCGTGTCGGCGGGCAACACCGGCGCGTGCGTGCTCGCGTGCGCCCGGAAATGGCAGCGCATTCACGGCGTGCGGCGCACCGCGCTGGCGGCGGTCTACCCGACCGAACTGCGCCGCGGCGCCAAGGACGACCCGTTCTCGCTGCTGTTGGACGTCGGCGCTACCGTCGATGCCGACGCCGACGACCTGGTCGCGTTCGCTCTGATGGGCGCCGCCTACGCCTCGGTGATCTCGTACAATCCGCGGCCGCGTGTGGCGCTGTTGTCCAACGGCACGGAGGCCGGCAAGGGGCCGGCGTCGGTCGTCGCCGCGCACCAGATTCTGCTCGCGCACACCGGCCTCAACTTCATCGGCAACATCGAGGGCATCGACATTCCCCGAGGCGTCGCCGACGTCGTCGTGTGTTCCGGCTACGTCGGCAACGTCGTCATCAAGATGCTCGAGGGCGTGTCCCAGACCGTGATGAACCTCGCCCGCTACGCCTACAAGGAGAAGCTGCTGTGGCGGGCCGCGCTCGCGATGCTGTCGGGTGGCATCCAGCGACTCAAGGACATCACCGACTGGGAGCAGTACGGCGGCGCGCCGCTTTTGGGCTTCGACCACCTGTGCATCAAGGCGCACGGGCGGTCGAAACAGCGCGCGATCACCAACGCGATCAAGGTGGCTTCCAAGGCGCTGTCAGCGGACCTGTGCACGCAGATCGCCGACGGCATGCGCGACCTCGATCGCAGTCGCCACGCGGCCCAGTCGCACGCGTGATGAGTGCGCCGCCCCGCCACGTCTTTCGCTGGGACCTCGACAAGACCTACCTGTATTCCGAGTTCGAGCGGATTCGAGATCTGGTCAAGAGCGCGCTCGAGCGGCCGCAGGACAAACGCGCCTATCCGGGCGCGGCCGCGCTGTTGCGCGCCCTGCGCCACGTTCCCGGCAACCGCATCTGCATCGTGAGCGGCTCGCCCGAGCAGATGCGGAAGGTCCTGCAGGCGAAGCTGCGCCTCGACGGCGTCGAATACGACGAGTTCGTGCTCAAGGACAATCTGCGCAACCTGCTGCGCGGCCGCCTGCGGGCGCTGCGCGCCCAGATCCCCTACAAACTGCCCGCGCTGCTGCGCAGCCGGGTCGCGACGTCCGGCACGCCGCTCGAGACGCTGTTCGGCGACGACTCGGAGAGCGACGCGATCGTCTACAGCCTGTACGCGGACCTGCTCGCCGGGCGCGTGCACGACGACGAGCTGCCGCGCATCCTCGCGGCGGCGGGCGCGTACGACGACGAAATCGCGGAGACCGTGGCGCTCGCCCGGCGCCTGCGCCACCACCCCTCCGTCCAGCGGATTCTCATCCACCTCGACCAGAAGTCGCCCACCGCGCGGTTTTCTCGCTACGGGCGGCGGCTCGTTCCGATCTACAACTACTTTCAGGCCGCGCTCGTACTGTACGCCGACGGCGTGTTGACCGCGCGGCAGGTGCTGTTCGTCGGCACCGACATGGTCGAGCACGGCGGGTTCGAACTCGGCGCGCTGGCCAACTCGCTGCAGGATTTGGTCATCCGCGGCCGCCTCCACCGCGACGTCGCCAACCGGCTCGCCGCCGAGTGCGCCGAGGCGGCGGCGGCCGGCGCGCTGGCCGGACACGACGGGCTGCCGCCGTTCGACGTCATCGCCGAGGCGTTCCGTGCGCGGGTGCGCGTGCTCGGCGACGCGCCCCCGCTGGACTGGCCGGATGCCACCGGCCGCGTCGACTACGTCGCGGCCATCGCGGCCGAGCACCCGCATCGCCACCGGTGACGCTGCCGCCGGGGATTGCCCGACGCACCGCCTGCGCGGTGTCGAACGCGGCCGACCGCACGAAAGCAGCTTGACCGCCCCGGCGGCGCGTGCGCGGTGCGGAACGTCGCGGGGGACGTCGCATTCGAACTCAGATGGGACGACACCGGCGCCGACCTCGACTTCTTCGTGTTCGACGCGACCGGGGCCCCCGTGACCGACGGGTTCACGCTGAGCAATCCCGAGCGCACGGCCCTCCAGGCGGCCGAAGGCGACGACTACATCCAGGTCGACAACTTCGACGACGCCGGCGGATCGGGTACGGCCACCGCGGCGGCGGCGTACACGCTTCGCACGTTCACGCCGGAGTGCATCTGGTCGGCGGCCTGCACGACGCCCGGCTCGCCGGTGTGCTCGCCCGAGTTCACCTGCACGGCCGGCTACGACGAGTGCACGGACGACGACGCGGCTGAAAACGACGACGACGGCGCCGGACTCGCCCCCGCCGTCGATCCGCCGGTCGACGGCGCCCCGCTGGAACTCGAGCGCGCGATCTGCAGCAGCCCGGCGGCGTCCGACGCCGACGGGACGTCGCTCGAGCAGGATTGGTTCCGAGTGACGCGGGGCGACAGCGAACAACTGTCGGCCACGTTGACCTGGTCCGACATGACGGCCGACCTCGACATGGGCCTGTTCGATGCCACCGGGTCCGCGGTCGCGGTCGCCGCCACCGAGGACCAGAACCCCGAGACGTTCTCGGCCGCGCCCGGGGCCGGCACGTACTACCTCCTGGTCATGCGGTACGCGCCGACCGGAGCGGCCGCGGCGACCCCCTACACCCTGTCGCTGCAGCGGGCGGCCGCGGCGCCGTAGTCGGCCTCGCCATGCGGCGCGCGGCCGACCCCGCGCCGGCATCCCCGCGACACGACACGCCCCCCGCGGGCTCGCATCCACATTTTTTCCACAGCCGGCGACACGCGCGGGCAAGACTGCTAAGCTCGGTCTGATCGAAGGCGCAAATGCAGATATAATCTAGTAATTTCAAAAGGGTACACAGTGGTCGCGGACGCTATCAGACTCCCCGGGTACACTGAACAAAAGGTCAGTGAAGGGGACCATATGCGTATCGCCTGTGTATATCTGCCGAGTTACCCGCTCCAGGTGCTGATGCGGCGCGCGCCGCACCTGACGCGTGCTCCGGCTGCGGTGTCCGACACGTCGGCGGTCGGAGCGCGGCTGGCGCTGTCGTGCGTGTCGCGCGCGGCGTGGGAGGCGGGAGTTCGCCCGGGCATGACGCCGCAGCACGCGCGGCGGATCGCCGGTGACCTCGTCATCGAGCCCGCCGATCCGGCCGCCGAGCGCGGCGTGGTCGAGGCACTCGCCGACGCGCTGCTCACGGTCGCGCCCGCGGTGGACGTCGGCGCGGACGGCACGCGCGCGACACACAAGGCGCTGTTCGTCGCCGTCCCGAGCGGCGCGCGCGGTTCGACCTTCGGCGACCGCCTGCTCCAGGTGGTCAACCGCCAGGGGCTGCGCGCGCGGATCGGCATCGCGGACGACCGGTTCACGGCGTGGGCGGCGGCGGCCGTGGTGCGCCGCACCTCCGACCCGGCGAACGCGGATCTCGACGCGCAATCGCCGGTGTTCGCGCAAACCGTGACCAGCGTGCCGCGCGGGGGCGCGGCGGCCTTCCTGGCCCCTCTGCCGATGGCGCTGCTGCCGCTGGACGACGACGTCCGCCGGATGCTCGTGGCGCTGCGCGTGCGCACCATCGGCGACTTCGCGGCGCTGCCGCCGCCGACGGTCGCGCGCCGCACGACCGCAGCGGGCGTCGACGTTCACGCGCTCGCGCGCGGAGCGGGTCCGGCCGTGCTGCGCCGGTACGAGCCGTCGACCCGCGTGACCGAGCGCCTGGACCTGGGCGGTCCGCATGCGGCGACGGGCGCCGAGCTCGCGCCGGTGTTGTATCCGCTGGCCGACCGCGTGTGCGAGCGACTGCGCGGGCGCCGGCGCGCCGCATCCGGCTTGCGCGTGATCCTGCGCGGCGCGGCCAGCCGCACGGTGATCACCGTCGCCCTGCCCACCCCGACCGCGAGCGCCCGCGCCTTGACCGATGCGCTCCGCCCGCGGGTAGACGCCGCGCGCGTGCAGCACGCGGTCGACCGGGTGGTCGTCGAGGTCGTCGCCGATGCCGAACCGTCGGCCGCGGAACTCGACCTGTTCGCGCCGCGGCCTCATCGCCGCACGCGCCGGGGCAAGCGCGACCGGCGCCGTACGCGCCAACAAGCGCTGCCGCTCGCCGGCAGCTGACCGGCGGACCGCGCACCGGCGCGGGCGCCCGGCGCTAGGAGGCTGTTGCGTATAGGCGCGCCAGCGAGGTGGCGAGATGCGAGGCGAGGTTCGGCGCACGCCCGTAGCGCACGAGGGCGCGTATCAACATACGGTACCGAAGGGCGCGAGGACGTACGCCGAAGATCGCCCGCCGATCGCGACCGCAGCCAGCGGCTATGCGCAACAGCCGACTAAATGAGGAATCACGTGTCACGCACGGAGGATCGCGAGCCACATCGCGTCGACGGAAAGGCGGAGCGACGAAGGAAGGGTGGACCCCCTTTCGAGGAGCTCCAACGCCGCCGGCGGCGTGAGGGGGCCGCGAGGACCGTACGGGATGCGTGATTCCTCATTTAGGGACCGCGCTCGTCGTCCAGGTCGACGATCGTCCGGTACAGCGCATCGCGCGACACGCCGCGGTCCAACAGGGCTCTGGCCTCGGCTCGCTTCTGGTCGATGAGCGTGCGGAACACGCCGATGGGCTGGGCCCCGTCGACCCGCTGGCCGTTGACGAACGACGTGGGAGTGCCGGTGATGCCGAGCGCCTGCGCCGCCGCCACGTCGGCGGCCACGGCTGCGGCGAACTCGTGGCGGTCGAGTGCCGCACGGAACCGGCGGACATCGAGGCCGATCTGCTTCGCGTAGGCGACGAGCGCGTCGCGGTCCAGGTCGCCGCCCGAAAACAGTCGGTCGTGATACGCCCAGAACTTGCCCTGCGCCGCCGCCGCCATCGACGCCTCGTGCGCGAGTTGGGCCTGCGCATGCATCCGCAGCGGCATGTGGCGAAACACGATGCGCAGGTCGTCGCCGTACTCGCGCGCGAGCTGATCGATCACTTGGGCGTGGCGGGCGCAAAACGGACACTGAAAGTCCTCGAACACCACGAGGGTCACGAGCGCGTTCGGATTGCCGCGAACGAGGCCGTTCGATCCGATGCCGACCGGCCACGCGCTGCGCCCGCGCTCGCGGCCGCTCGCCGTGAGCGCCTCGTAAATCCGATCGCGCGGAGCGCCGTCCTGGATCGCCCAGCGGGCGCGCTTGATCTCGTCGTCGACGAGGCGGATGAACGTGCCGAGATCGGCCGCCCCCGCCACCGGCCGGCCGTTGACGAAGAACATGGGCGTACTGCCGAGACCGAGCCGCTCGGCCAGCGCGTTCTCCTCGAGCAAGGTTGCGAGCGCCGCGGGGCGCCGCTCGCGCATCTGGGCGCGCCATCGCGCCATGTCCAGCCCGATGTCGCGAGCAAACCGGTCGAGTTGTTCGACGGTGAAATCCGTGTCCTCGGCGGCAAACAGCCGATCGTGCATCGCCCAAAACTCGCCCTGCTCGCCCGCGGCGAGCGCGGCGAGCGACGCGAGCAACGACGCCTCGCCGAAGATGACGTAGTTTTTGTACACGAACCGGATCTGGCCCGGGTACAGCGCCAGCAGCTGCCGGATGATCGGGTGCGCGTGGCGGCACGCGCCACAGCGGAAGTCGGAGAACTCGACGATCGTGACGGGCGCGTCGGCGGGCCCGCGCGAGGCGGAGCGGCCGATCGGCACCCGGTAGACGTCATCGGGACGGAAGACGCGCTGCTGCGCGCCGGCGGAGCGCAAGCCGGCGACGAACGCAGCAGCGGCGGCGAATGCAAGCACGGCGCGGCGCACCATGGCGACACGCTAGCACGCTCGCGCGGCGTTTGCCGCGGCCGAACGTCGCGGCCCCGACCCGTGGCGGCCCCGGTCGGGGCCGATCGCCGCCGCGCCTCGCCCGGCCACCGCCCGCCCGATCCGCCCCCGGCCGCCAGTCGATCGCGGTAGGATGCGCGCGCTATGGCGAACCGGTCGGCCGAGGACTATCGCACCCAGATCGACGCGTTCGTCGCGCGGTTCGGCGACGAACGCGACCTCCAGCTCGACCCACTCGACGCCGACGGCGTCACTCGCGTCCAGCGCGGCTCCGCGGTCGTATGGATCCACTGCCTGGCCGAGCAGGGCGTCCTGCTGCTGTTGTCGCGCGTGATGAAGGTGCCGTCCTCCCGCCGCGAAGACCTGTACCGGCGACTGCTCGAGCTGTCGTTCGTCGCGACGGGAGACGCCGCGTTCGCGATCGACGCCAACACCGACGCGGTCTACGTGCGCGCGCTGCGCCCGCTCGACGGGCTCGATTACGAGGAATTCGAGACCCTGGTGCACACGGTCGCCAGCGTCGCCGACGAGTGGGACGACAAGCTGGCCGCCGAGTTCGGCGAGCCGCCCGCCTGACCTCCGCGATGAAACCGATGACGACCCGCAGCCCGGCCGAGACCGCCGACGTCGCGGAGCATCTCGGGCGCGTGGCGGCCCCCGGTACGGTCGTCGGCCTCGTCGGCGACCTCGGAGCGGGCAAGACCCTGTTCGTTCAGGGTCTCGCGCGTGGGCTCGGCGTGCCGGCGGACGTACGGGTAGTGAGCCCCACGTTCACGCTCATAAACGAATACGGCGGCGGACGCCTGCCGCTGTATCACGCGGACCTGTACCGGCTCGAACGCCGCGACGAAGTCGACGACATCGGCCTCGACGAGGTCGTGCGCGGCGACGGCGTGGTGGCCATCGAGTGGGCCGACCGGTTCGACGTGCTCGGCGCCGATGCGCTGATCGTGCGCCTTCGTACCACCGGCGCCACCGAGCGAGTGATCGAAGTGGACGCGACCGGACCGGCGGCCCGCGCGGTGGCCGATGCGTGGGCCGACGCGCTCGCGGCGGCATGGATCGAGCGCGCATGACGATCGGCGGGTGCCGCCGTCCCGCCCGCTGGGCCGCGGTCGCCGCGGGCATCGCGGCCGCGAGTTGTCACGGCGAACGGCCTGCGCCCTCCCCTCGCCCGCTGCCGGCGGTCGATGCCTTGCCGTCGCGCCATCGCGTCGAGCCCGAGTCGCCGCGGATCGCCAACTACCGGATCGACGCGCGCTACGATGCGGTGGCGCACACGATCGACGGCCGCATGGACCTGACGTGGCGCAACGCGGGAGCGTCGCCCGTCGACCGGTTGCCGTTTCACCTGTACATGAACGCCTTCGCAGCGCGCGACACGGTGTTCATGCGCGAGTCTCACGGCGCGCACCGCGACGCGCGGGCGGACTGGAGTCACCCCGGCTGGATCGAAGTCGACGCGATCGCGATCGACGGCGGAGACGACGTGCGCGACCGGGCGGTGTTCCCGGCCGAGGACCGCACGGTCCTCGAGGTGCCACTTGCCGCTGCGATTCCCCCGGGCGGCGCGGTCACGGTCGCGATGTCGTTCCGAGTGCAACTTCCGCGCGCGGTCGCGCGCACCGGGTTCGAGGGCGACTTCGCCATGGTCGGCCAATGGTTTCCCAAGATCGGCGTCCGCACCGGCCCGCCGGGCGACGAGCGCTGGCACTGCGAGCCGTTTCACGCCAACAGCGAGTTCTTTGCCGACTTCGGCGTCTACGACGTGTCGCTGCGCGTTCCCGCCACCCATGTGGTCGCCGCGTCCGGCGTGCTGCTGGACGCGGTCGACCACGGCGACGGCACGCGCACGCTGCGTTACCGGGCCGAGGACGTCCACGACTTCGCCTGGGCCATCGACCCCTACTTCGAGTTCGTCGAGGGCACGGTGACCACCGAACGCGGTCCGGTGCGCGTGCGCGTCTACCACCGACCCGACCAACGCGCATTCGCGCAGCGCCACCTGCGCGCCGCGATCGGTGCGATCGACGCATACAGCGCCCTGTTCGTGCCCTACCCGTGGACCACGATGACCGTGGTCGATCCGCCGCCGGATGCGGCCGACGCCACCGGCGGCATGGAGTATCCGACGCTGGTGACGACCGCAGGCGATGGACCGGCCGCAGACCTCGGTCTCGTCCCCGAATTCGTGACGGTCCACGAGGTCGGTCACAACTGGTTCCAAGGCATTCTCGCGAGCAACGAGGTCGACGAGGCGTGGCTCGACGAGGGCGTCAACCAGTACACCAACGGGCTCGCGATCGAGCGGATCTACGGCAGCCGCCCGGCGATCGACGCCTTCGGCGTGCGCCTGAACTACCGGCAACTCACGTGGCTGCAGGCCGGATGGTTCCCGGCGCCGATCGCACAGCCGAGCTATCGCTACCCGCTGGCGAGCTGGTACGGCGACGCGACCTACGTGCGCACGGCGCTGGCGTTGCAGACCCTCGAGCGCGTCCTCGGGCGCGACCGCGTCGTCGCGGCTCTCGCCGACTACGCGCGCGAGTGGGCATTCCGCCATCCGACCGGCGACGACCTGTTCGCCGCGCTGGAGCGCCACGCCGGCCCCGACCACGCCGCGTTCGTCCGCGAATTCGTCGATGCCGCGTTCCGCCGCGGGGGCGCCGCCGACCTGCGCGTGGAGCACTTCGCCTGCGAGCGCGACACGTGCGACGTCGTCGTCGCCAACCGCGGCGACGTCGCGGTACCGTGCTCGATCTCGATCGAGTTTGCCGACGGCACGTCGTCCCGCGTCGACGACTGGGATGGCCGATCGACGCTGGATCTGCACATCGATCGCGGCGACGCAGTCCGGGTCGATGTCGATCCGGACGGACGCGTCGCGCTCGACCGGTCCGGCCCCGCGCGGTCGAAAACCCGCGGCGCCGACCGCGCGGCCGCACGCGCGGCGGGCGCGCGCGCGCAGTTCTGGACGCAGACCGTGCTGGGGGTGGTCGGCCTGTGAGACAGCTCGCCGCGTTGATCGCCGGCGGCGCGCGCGACGTCGCGCGCATCTGGCGCGTCGTCGCGGCGCTGTACGCCGTGCAGGTCGCCGCCGCCTGCGCGATCGGGTTCGCGACAGCGATGGTCGTCGCCCACACGGCTGGCGTGTACCCGGCGGTCGCCGCCGCGGCCCGCGGCGACGCCTATGCCGCGCTGCAGGTCGCGCGTACCGTCGGCCCGGCGCTCGCCGGCGTGGTGTGGGCGGCCGTCGGCGTCGCCGCGCTGTATCTGGCCGCTTCCTGGTTCGCGATCGGCGGGCTGATCTGCGCGCTGGCCGGTCGCGACGCCGCCGGCGCCGCGGCGCGGTTCGGCACCGGCGGCGCGCGTGCGTTCGGCCCCCTCGCGCGCCTGTGGCTGTGGTCGCTCGTACCGTACGCGGTGGCGGCGGCCGCGATCGCGGCCGGTGCGATCCCGCCGCTGGTCGAGCCGTCCGCGCAGCCGCTGGCGGCGATCGTGTTGCGCGCCGCGCTCCGCGCGCTGCCCGGCGCGGCCGCGTGGCTCATCGTGCGCGCCGCGGCCGATGCCGCGCGCGTTCGCCTGGCGCTCGCACCGACGACCGCGGCGTGGCGCGCGCTGGCCGGAGGGTTCGCCGCGGTGATCCGCCGCCCCGTCGCGATCGCGCATCTATTGTTGATGCAACTGGTCGGCGCGGCTGCGCTGGTCGCCTACATCGCGGCCACCGGCGGCACGTCCTGGACGGCTGCCGGCGGTGCAATCGCGCTCTTCGCGGCGCGCCAGGCGGTGAGCGCGCTGAGGTTCGCCGCGCGCGCGACCACGCTCGCCGGCCAACTGCGGCTCTTCGGTCATTGATCGCGGCGCCCGGCAAACTCCGGCACCCTGTGCGGCCGGCTACATCGCGGTGCGGCGGGTGATCCATAATGGCATCATGATCAGCACGCCTGGTTCGATCGCACGGATTGCGCTCCTCGCGGCCGCGGTGACCGTGTCGGCCGCGTCCACGACCGTCAAACAGCAGCGCGCCGCGCTCGTTCCGCACCAGCAGCCGGTACAGCGCTCCGGCCAGCCGATTGGCGACAACCGCGCCGAAGTTGCGCTCGGCACGTCCACCCTGTCGGTGCTCACCAAACCCGAGATCGCCGAAGGAGCCAATGCCGGCCTTTACATCCCGCGGGTTCACGCGAGCGGCGCGGTCCGGTTCCGCGCGACACCGCGCTTCGACATCGGCCTGTTATGGGACCACGGGCTCAAGGCCGGCGCCCTGTCGATTCAGGACGGCCAGCCGCCGCTCGACGAGATCGACGGCGACGTCTACGGTGGCGGCTTGACCATGCAGTACGCGGCCGACGTCGGGGTGTCGAACTTCTCGCTCGGCCTCGGTTTCGACTTGCTGTTCTACTCGGTTCCTTACGTCGAATACTCGACCTATCTGGACGTCGACGGCCGGCCGGTGTTCACCGACATCGACCACGAGCGCGACACCGTGCCGGTGTTTGCTTTCGGCGTGGTCCCGAGTTGGAAGTTGAGCCCCCGCCTCACCGTGTTCGGCGGCGTCACCGCCCGCAACCACCCCACCATCAAACGGCTCGAAAACGAAAACGTGCTCGACGAGAGCAGCGACGACGTGGAGGGCGGGCCGCTCAACTTCGTCGCCAACGCCGGCGTCGAGTTCACATTCGGCAACGGGCTTCGCGCGATGCTTCACATGTTCCAGCCGATGAACGCCGACCCGGTCCGGTACGGCCCGACGTTCGGCGCCGCGGTGGCGATCCCGCTCGCGCGCGATTCGAAGCCGGCGGCCGCTCGTTAGTCGACCTGGAGCGGCCGCATCGCACGGCGTCCTCCGAACCGAACCGGTCGTTTCATTCCGCCTGCGGATCGACCAATACGCCCGGGTTGAGCACGCCCGCCGGATCGACCGCTCGCTTGGCGGCACGCAGCGCCAGCCCGAACGGCTCGGGGCGCTCGCGGTCGTACCACGGGCGGTGCAGCCGGCCGACCGCGTGGTGGTGCGTGATGGTACCGCCGTGCCGCAGGACGGCCTCGGCGGCCGCCGCGCGCAGGTCCCACCACTGATCCGCCTCGGCGCCCGCGCGCCCGGGCGCGACGAACGTGAAATACGGCGCGGCGCCGTCCGGGTAGACGTGCGTGATGCGGCACGTCACGACGCCGCCGCCGCACACACGGTGCAGCGCATCGCGCAGTTCTTTGATCACACCGTCGCACAGCGCGTCGAACCGGTCCCACGTACACGCCGTCTCGAACGTGTCCCCGATGAGTCCGACGCTCACGAGCACGTTGATGAGATAGGGCATGTCGACGAACGCGCGTCGCCACGCGGCCCCCGCCGATGCGTCCACGCGGTCGCCGCCGGCGGCCGACACCGGACCGTCCTCGCACCGCCCGCCAGCCGACCGCCCCAGTTCGAGCGCTCGCGCCATCGCGTCGTCCACCGGATGGTCAGCCGACTCGAACGCGAGCAACAGCAACGCCCGGCCGCCGGTCGGGATCCGGTTGAGCGCCGCCTCCCGCCCGTCGAGCACCCGGCAGTTGGCCGGAAATAGCTCAGCCTGCGTGATCGCGCGCGCGGCGGCTGCGGCATCGGCGAACCGCTCGAACGTCACCGTGGCCTTCGACCGCCACCGCGGGCGCGGTCGCACGCGCACCCATGCTTCGGTGATCACGCCAAGCGTCCCCTCGGACCCGAGCGCCAACCGATCCGGGTTGGGGCCGGCGCCCGACGCCGGCAGCCGCCGACTGTGCCACGTGCCGCGCGGCGTGATCATGCGCACCGACTCGACCAGGTCGTCGATGTGCGTGTGCTGCGTCGCGAAGTGGCCTCCCGCGCGAGTCGCGATCCACCCGCCGAGCGTAGACAGCTCGAACGACTGCGGAAAGAAGCGCAGCGTCATTCCGCGCTCGGCGAGTTGGCGCTCGAGTACCGGTCCGCTGGCGCCCGCCTGAATGCGGGCGGCGCGCGATGCCGCGTCGACCTCCAGCACGCGATCGAGCCGGCCGACGTCGAGCGACACCGCGGCCGCGTAGCCGTCGCCTACCGCCGCCTCGATCCCGCCGACGACGCTCGTCCCGCCGCCGTACGGGATGACTGCGACGCGCGCGTCAGCGGCCCAATCGAGCACCGCAGCGATGTCGGCTTCGTCGCGCGGCGTCACGACCCAGTCCGGCGCGGCGCGGAAGTCGCGGTGAAACCCCCGCCACACGTCGCGATAGTTGCGCCCGTAACAGTGGCACGCGCGATCGTATGGGCGAGCGCTGAACCGATCCGCCAACGCGGCAGGCGGAGCGACCCGCGGCGGCGCGAGTTCGACCTCATCGAGAGCCGGCGGCTCTTGCATGCGCAGGTCCGCGCCGCCGATGAACGCTGCGGCCAGCTGCCCGATCGACCGCCGCGTTGCCTCATCCGGGAATCGCTCCTCCCATCCCCACCCCCAGAAGTTCTTGCGGACGCGCTCGGTCGCCATCGTCTGTCTCCTCGTTGCGCGGCGGCCGCCCGGTGCGGCCGCGGTCAGCGTACCGCAGGCCACTTGCGGTTGAGCCCGGCGCGATGCCGGTCGCGAACGGGCGCTACCAGGCGCTTCGCCCCCACCGGATCGCGCTCGCGCGTGGCGCGCGGCAACGGATGCGCGGCGAACGGCGGTGCGACGCCGTTGTCGACCCGATAGAGCGCGCCGGACGGCTTCGAGTCGCGGGTGTCGCCGTGCGCCTTCCGCGAGCCGCGGACACCGATCGCTCATTTGCGCGCCGACACGACGAGTGCGGCGTGCCGGCACGCCGGCGTTCCGTCGGCGCGTATGCCCGCGCGCTCCGCGCGTCGCCGTCACCGGCGGCGCAACGCGGTATGCAGCGCGCGTCGTGCGAGGTCGTGATCGGGCTGAATCGCGAGCACCTCGCGCAGCAGTGGGATGGCGCGGTCGGCGAGGCCGACCTTGGCATACGCAATCGCCTCGGCGAACAACGCGGCCGCCTGCCGTGCGGACGGATCCGGCGGTCGCCGCTCGGTGCCGCGCGCGAGCGGCCGCGCGGCGCGGGGCGCGACGCGCAAAGGCGCGACCTCGACGCCCGCCGCCCGCGGCGCCGGGCCGTTCGCGCCCGCCTCTCGTTGCGCCGAGGCGACAGGCGCCGCCCGGCGCGCCCGGGCGAGCGCAGCGCGCAGGTCGGGGTGGTCCTGCGACTCCGCCGCCAGCGGTTCGAGCACGTGCAGCGCGCGCTTTGGCTGGCCCGCGCGCAGATAGAGGTCGGCGAGCGCGACCGCGTGCTCGATCGCTTCGGCCATTCGGCCGGCGCCGGCGCACGCGGCGATGAGCCGCTCGCGCACGCGCGGCTCGTTCGGCGCGATCGCGGCGACGCGGCGCAGCGCGACGACCGCATCGCGCGGGCGACCACGTGCACACAGCGCATCCGCTGCCCGCACCAGGTGGCGCGCCGCGTCGGCGTGGTGGCCCAGTTCGGCGTGGACGTCGGCGACTTCGATCCGCGCATCCGGATCGTCGGGCGCGATGCGGACCGCCTGCTCGAGGGCGGCGACGGCGCGCGCCGCGAACCCGCGGGCGCGAAACAGCGCGGCCGCCCGCCGATAGGCTACCGCCGCGTCCGCCGACCGGTTCGAGCGCCGGTACAGGTCGGCCAGCTTGATCCAGGTCGACGCATCGTTGGGATCCCGCTCGACGACCGAACGGTATAGCGCGATCGCGGCGCGCAACTGGCCTCGCGCCGCGCGTGCGCCGGCAGCCGCGAGTATCTTGGTGCGGTCGAACGCCATGGCAGGTTCCACTATGCGCCATCGCCGCCGAAACTGCGATGCCGATTTAGTTGCAGAAGCATCTGCGCATTCAGCGACATCGGCCCTGCGACCGCGACATGTCCATACACGGGGCGGCGCACAACATCGCAACCTGGCGCGTGTACGAAAAAATGCGCCGCGGTCGCCGCGTAAGCTCGGTTGCCTCCGCTCGCGTGTGAGTGCGTCGCGAAAAAATTGTTCGGCGGCAGTGCGGCGCGTAGGCCGGCATACGCGCCGGCGGCCGCCTATCCGCCGTCGAGGTGCTCCAGCGCCGCTCGCGCCTCGGCGTGGTCCGGTCGGTCTGCCAGGATCGCGCGCAGCATGCGGGCCGCGCCGCCGCGATCGCCGGCGCGCAAGCGCGCCATCGCCTGTGCGAACATCGCAGCGGTGCGCGTGTCGACGGACGGCGGTGCACCGCGCGGTTCGGTCCCGCGCGCCAACGCTCCCGTTCCCCCATCGCCGCCGGAGAGGCGCGCGCGCTCGGCGCGCACCATCGCCACCTTGTCGGCGCGCCCGGCGGCGGCGAACGCCTGCGCGAGCTTGTCGAGCACGTCGACCCGGGTCGGCTCCGCCTCGTACGCGGGGCGCAGCACGTGGACCGCACGCAGTGCGTCCCCGACGCGCATGTACCAGTCGGCGGCGGCGAGTCGATGAGCGCGCGCCGCGTCGCGGTCTCCCGCAGCCGCCGCCAGTTCGGCGGCCCGGCGCAACAAGCCGACATCGACCGGCTCGATCGCGGCGGCCCCTCCGACCGCGCGCGCCGCACCCGCCGCGTCGCCGCGCACCTCGAACCGCTCCGCGGCGCGCACGAACGCATCGCGCGCGTCCGCCGTGTGGCCCAGGCGCAGGTGCAGTTCCGCGACGGCCGCGTGCGTGTCGGGATCGCCGTCGTCGATTCGGAGCGCCTGGCGGTAGGCTGCAAGCGCCCGCGCGGCGAAGCCGAGCCCCGCGTAGGCGCGACCCGCGCGCCGGTATGCGCCCGCGGCGGCGTCCGCGTCGCCGGAGCGGCGATACAGGTCACCGAGCGCAAGCCAGCCGCGGGCGTCGTCGGGCGCCGACGCGACCGCTCGCTCGTACAGATCGGTGGCGCGGCGGAGCCGGCCACGGCGGGCCTCGGCGCGGGCTTTGTCGATGAGCTTCGTGCGGTCGTCGGGCATCGGGTCGGGGGAGCGTCCAGGAACGACAGCCGGTCGCAACGCCTGCCCCTGGAGCTGCGATGGCGATTCTAGCCAACCGCGAGGCACGGCGCGACGGATTTCGGCGCACCGCCCACTCGCGAGGGCAACGATGGGTTACTCGAACGCGGTGTATCGCATCCGGCCGCGCAACGCGGCCGCCACCGATCGTGGCCGCGGTCACGCTGCCGCGGCCGCGGATTACAGGCGGATGTGGTCGCAGCGCATCAGCGCCTGGAACGCCGCGAACCGCTCCTCGATCATTTCGGCGGTGAGGTTGCGCAGCCCGTCGAGCGAAAACTGCTCGACGCAGTACGACGCCATCACGCTGCCGGCGATCATCGCACCCCGCACGGCGTCGTCGTCGGTCGCGCCGGCGTAGGCCAGATAGCCCATGAACCCGCCCGCGAACGAATCCCCCGCGCCGGTCGGATCGCGGACCTCTTCGATCGGCAGCGCCGGAACCGCGAACGTACCGTCTTCGTGAAACAGGTAGGCCCCTGCGTCGCCCCGCTTGATCACGACGGCGCGCGGCCCCATCGCGCGGATCGCGTTGGCCGCGAGTGCGAGGTTGTGCGCCCCGGACAGCTGTCGCGCCTCCTCGTCGTTGATGAGCAGGACGTCGACCTTGCCGAGCGTGCGGCGCAGCGCGTCGGCGTGGTGCTCGATCCACAAGTTCATCGTGTCAGCGGCGATCAGGCGCGGCGCAGCCACCTGCTCGGCGACGCTCGCCTGCAGCGACGGCTCGATGTTGCCGAGAAACAAAAACTCGGCATCCCGGTGCACGTCGGCGAGTCGCGGCCGGAAGTCGGCGAACACGCCCAACTTGGTGTCGAGCGTGGTGCGCGATGTGAGATCGTCCGAGTACTTGCCGTACCAGTGAAAGCTGTCGCCGCCCTCGCGCTGCAAGCCTGTCAAGTCGATGCCGCGCGACGCCAGGAACTCGACGTGCTCTTCGGGGAAATCGTCGCCGATGACCGCGACGAGCGCCACGCGATCGGTAAAGTACGATGCCGCCGTGGCGAAGAACGACGCCGACCCCCCCAGGATGTCGCGCTGCAAGCCGAACGGCCCGTCGATGTCGTCGAGCGCGACCGAGCCGACGGCGAGCACCGACCGGTTTTGGCTGCGGCCGTTCATCGCACGTACTTGGCGATCAGCAGGCCGAGTCGCTCGCGCACCTCGGCCGAGATCGCGTCCGGGCTGGTCATGATCGCGTTTTGCAGCGCGGTTGCGGCCGGGCAGTCGCGCTCGGCCGGTATGCGCGCCGCCGCCCGCGCGACGATGCGCCGCGCCAGCTCGGCGTTCTTGCGGACGATCGCGACGACCGCGTCGACGGTCACCGCTTCCTCCTCCTCGCGCCAGCAGTCGTAGTCGGTCGCCAGGGCGACCGTCGCATAGCTGATCTCCGCCTCGCGCGCGAGCTTGGCCTCCGGCATGTTCGTCATGCCGATCACGTCCACGCCCCACGTCCGGTACAGCAGCGATTCGCCGCGCGTCGAAAACTGGGGCCCCTCCATCACCAGGTAGGTTCCGCCGTCGTGCACCCGCTCGCCGCCGCCGCCCGCCGCCACCTCTTCGCGCGCCGCGTCGAGGAGAATGCGGCGCAGCGGCGCACTCACCGGATCGCCGAACGCGACGTGCGCGGCGATCCCGTCGCCGAAGAACGTGCTGGGCCGCCGGCGCGTCCAGTCGATGAATTGATCGACGAGGACGATGTCGCCCGGGCGGATGTCCTCGCGCATCGACCCGACCGCCGACAGCGAGATCAACCACTCGACGCCGAGCGCCTTCATCCCGTAGATGTTCGCCCGGTAGTTGATCTCGTGCGGCAGAATGCGGTGACCGCGCCCGTGGCGCGGCAAGAACACCATCTTGACGCCGCCGAGGCGGCCGGTGATGTATCGATCCGACGGCGCACCGAACGGCGTGTCGACGGACACCTCCTCGACATCCTGGAGCTGGTCGAGATCGTAGATCCCGCTGCCCCCGATCACTCCTACGGTCGTCACGGCCCGCGCGGTGTACCATGAGGGGCCGGTACGCCGCAATGAGCGCCCAAAGCGTCGAGGATCTGCTGGCCGCCGGCGACTACGCCGCGGCGGCACGCGCAGCCCGCGATGGCGGCGACTTCGGCCGGGCCGCCGAACTCTACGAGCGGATCTGGGAGTTTCGCGCCGCAGCGGACTGTGCGCGCGCCGCCGGCGACATGCCGCGGGCCCTGCGCAACGCCATCGACGCCCGCGACGAAACGCTCGTTCGCGAACTGATCGACGCGCTGGTGTCGGCGGACGAGGCCGGCGCCCGCGCTGCGATCGACGCGCTCGCAGCGCGCCGGCGCTGGGCGGCGGCCGCGGAGATCGCCGAGCGAATCGGCGACATCGACCGCGCGATCGAGCTGTTCCGCCACGCCCACCGCGATGTGGACGCGGCCCGGCTGCTCGAACAGATCGGCCGCGACCGCGATGCCGGACAGTTGCTCGAACGGCTCGTCGCACACGGCGGCGACGAGGCCGAGCTGGCGCCGGCCCATCTGGCGCTCGGCCGGTTGCTGGCCCGGCGGCTCCAACACGACGACGCGATCGCCCACCTTCAGCGCGCCGCGCGCCACCCGACCACCCGCGCGGCAGCGCGGCGCCAGCTGATCGTCGAACTCGCGGCGCTCGGCTTGCGCGACGCCGCGCGCGACGTGCTCGTCGCGACGCGCGCCGAGGACGGCGCGAATCTGCCGGCGACGCTCGACGCCGCGCTCGATGCGCTGCGCGACGCCGCTGCCGCGCCGGCCTCCGCGGCGCGCGCCGGCGATCCGTCCCAACTCATCGGCGGACGCTACCGCACGGTGAGCCTGCTGGGCGCCGGCGGTTCCGGCCGTGTATTTCTCGCCACCGACGAGGTGACCGGCCGCCGCGTCGCGGTGAAGCTGCTCAATGCCGCCCCGGCGCGCGGCCGGGACGCCTACGCGCGGTTCGCGCGCGAGGCGCAGATCGCCCGCGCGCTGCACCACCCCAATCTCGTGGAGATCCTCGACTTTTCCGTCGACCAGGGCTACCTGGTCATGGAGTACCTCTCCGGCGGCTCGCTCGCGCAGCACCTCGCCCCCAAGCTCGCCGAGCCGCGCGTCCGCCGCATGGCGCTCGACATCCTGGCCGGCCTCGAGCTGGCGCACCGGCGCAACATCGTCCACCGCGACATCAAGCCGCCGAACATCTTCTTCGACGCGCGCGGCACCGCGAAGCTAGGCGACTTCGGCGTCGCGCACCTGCTGGACCTCGGCGCGACGCAGACCGGTGGACTGATCGGCACGCTCGCGTACATGTCGCCCGAGCAGATCACCGGCGCGCCGCTGACGTTCGCCGCCGACCTGTACGCACTCGGCGTCACGCTGTATCAGGCGCTCACCGGCCGGCTGCCATTCGTCGGTCCAGACTTCGTGGCGCAGCACCTGGGAGAGCCGCCGCCGCGCGCGTCCGAGATCGCTCCCGATCTCGGGTCGCGGTGGGATGCCATCCTGGCCCGGCTGCTCGAAAAGAACCCGGCCGATCGCTTCGACAGCGTGGACGCGCTGCGGCGAGCGATCGCCGCGCTGCCGCCGGCGAGTGCCGCGCCGCTGGTATTGCCGCGCGCGCCGCGCCGGGAGGCCGACGACGCGCCACGCGAGGCGCCGCCGGCGACCACGCGCGTCGCGCAACCAGGCGACGACGCCCCGCGATACGCGTTCGACACCCTCCTCGACCGAACCGCCACGTCGACCCTCCGGCGGGCCGTCGACCGCGCGCTCGACCGCTCGGTCATCCTCGAACAGTTCGATGCGCCGCTGTCGCCGGCCGCGGAGGCGCGGCTGTTCGCCCTCGCGCGCGGCGGCGGGCCGTACCTGCAGCGGGCGCTCGCATACGATCGCGCGAAGGCGCTCGCCGTGTTCGAGGCTCCGGCCGGCGCGCCGCTGGCCAGCGCGCTCGCCGGCGGACCGCTGTCGCCGCGCGCCGTGGCGCGCCTCGTCAAACGGCTCGCGCGCGCCGTCGTGCCGCTGCACCGCGCGGCCACCGCACACGGCGCCGTGTCGCCGGCGTCCATCGTGATCGACGACCACGGCTACCCGACGCTGTTGGTCGCGGGCCACGTCACCCCGCCGCCCGATGCCGTGCCCGCCGACGACGTCGCGGCAATCATCGCCCTCGCGTGCGAGGCAGCCGGCGCCGTCGCGACCGACGGCGACGCGCTGGTCGACGCGCTCGCCGGTCACTTGAGCCCACCGGAGCAGAGCGCCCTGCGCCTGCTCGCGACGCCGCGCGCGGGCGACGACCTGTACGCGTTGGCCGACGCGCTAGAGATCGCTGTCCTTGAGCGCGAGATGCGGCGTTAGGGGCTCCGCTTCCTGCGCGCGCTTGACCGTGTATGCGGTGGCGTTGACGATCGCCTCGACCGACATCTCGCGCGCGAGTACGGTCACCGGCTTGGCCATGCCGAGCAGCACCGGGCCGACCGCGGTCGCCCCGCCGAGCTTCGCCAGCAGCTTGTACGACGCGTTCGCCGCCTCGAGCGACGGAAAGATCAATACGTTGGCGTCGCCCGACAGCTCGTGGAACGGATACAACTCGTCGAGCATCGCCTTGTCGACCGCGAAGTCCGCCTGCATCTCGCCCTCGACCTCGAGTTCCGGCCGCCGCTCGCGGATGGCGGCGAGCGCATCCCGCACTTTCTGCGCGCGCGGATGTGGGTGAGAGCCAAAGTTGGAAAACGACACGAGCGCGACCCGCGGAGTGATCCCGAACGAACGGACCGCATCCGCGACCAACAATGCGCTCTCGACGAGCGTATCGACATCCGGATCGATATTGATGGTTGCGTCAGCAATGAACTTGACGCGATCCTTCATCACCATCATGTACATGCCGGTGATGCGGCGAACGCCAGGCTGCGGACCGATGATCTGCAGCGCTGGCCGGATCGTGTCGCGATAGCTCAGCTTCAGGCCCGACACGATTCCGTCGGCGTCGCCCTCGGCCACCATCATGCAGCCGAACGCATTCGAACGGCGCAGCATCGCCTGCGCCGCGGGCAGCGTCATGCCCTTGCGCTGGCGGCGCTGGTACAACCGCTCGCAGTAGTCGTCGTAGCGCGGCGACCGCACCGGGTCGATCACCTCGACGCGGCCGAGCAACTCCGTCAAGCCGACATCCGACGCGGTCCGGTCGATGTCCTCCGCGCGACCGAGCAGGATCGGTACGGCGATCCCCTCCTCGAGCACGCGCTCGCACGCCCGCAGCACCTTCGGGTTGCTCGCCTCGGGGAACGCGATCCGTTTGGGCTGCTCGCGCGCAGACTCGACCACGTTGCGCATGACCGCGTAGCCGACCCCGCCGTGCTTGCGCCGCAGGCGCTCGGCGTACTCGTCCGGGTCGATCGTCAGCCGGGCTACGCCGGACTCCACGGCCGCCCGAGCGACGGCGGGCGCCACCCACCACAGCACCCTCGGATCGAACGGCTTGGGAATGAGGTACAGCGGCCCGTATTGCAGCGGCTGACCACCGTAGGCGTCGATCACGGTGTCCTCGACGTTTTCGCGCGCCAGCGCGGCGAGCGCCTTCGCGCACGCGATCTTCATCGCCTCGTTGATCTGCGTCGCGCGGACGTCGAGGGCGCCGCGAAAGATGTAGGGGAACCCGAGCACGTTGTTGACCTGGTTCGGGTGGTCCGACCGTCCCGTAGCAACGATGACGTCGTCGCGCGCAGCCATCGCGTCAGCGTAGGGAATCTCTGGGTCGGGGTTGGCCAGGGCGAACACGATCGGCCGGTCGGCCATCGACCGCACCATGTCCTGCGTCACCAGGCCGCCGCGCGACAAGCCCAAGAACACGTCGGCGCCGGCCATGGCGTCCGCCAAACTGCGCGCCCCGGTGTCCGGCCCGGCGAACGCAGCCTTGTACTCGTTGACGCCCTCTCGCCCCTCATAGATGACGCCTTTCGAGTCGACGAGCACGATGTTGCGACGGTCGACGCCCAGCTCCACCATGAAGTGGGCGCACGCGATCGCGGAGGCGCCCGCGCCGGATACGACGACGCGGCAATCGGCGAGCGCGCGACCGGTGAGATCGCAGGCGTTGATGAGCGCTGCCCCGGTGATGATCGCGGTCCCGTGCTGATCGTCGTGGAACACGGGGATGGTCATGCGCTCGCGCAGCTTGCGCTCGATCTCGAACGACGCGGGCGCGGCGATGTCCTCGAGGTTGATGCCGCCGAACGTCGGCTCGAGCGCCGCGACGATGTCCACGAACTTATCCGGATCCGTCTCGGCGATCTCGATGTCGAACACGTCGATGTCGGCGAACTTCTTGAACAGGCATCCTTTGCCCTCCATCACCGGCTTGCTCGCCAGCGCGCCGATGTCGCCGAGACCGAGTACCGCGGTGCCGTTCGTGATGACCGCGACGAGATTGCCGCGCGCGGTATAGTCGTAGCTCTTTTCGGGATCGGCAGCGATCGCGAGGCACGGCTCGGCCACGCCGGGCGAGTACGCCAGCGACAGGTCGCGCTGGGTCACGAGCGGCTTGGTCGGGACGACCTCGATCTTGCCGGGGCGGCCGCCGCGCGTGTGGTACCGAAGGGCTTCGTCGGAGCGAACCATGGCGCGACGGTACCACCGGGGCCGGGAGGCGGAGGCCGCGCGCGGTGCGCGAATCCGGTTCGGTGGGCCGGCGCTCGCCGCGCAACGCCACGTGACGACAGGATTTCCCGCGGCATGTGGCGCGCGCCACACGCTAGGCGGTTGACACGCGACGGCGCGGCGACCACGATGCGCGCGGTTTTCGTCGTTCGATGTCGTCCACCCCGCCCACATCGCGCCGCGCTGCCGCGGCGGCGCTGGCCGTGGCCGCCGCGCTCGCCGCGGCGCCATCGGATGCCCGCGCGCAGTCGGCCGCCGACCGCGTGCGCGCCGCGGACGGCTGGTTCGCCCGCGTCGCCGCGGTCGTGGCCGCCGTCCGCGACGGGCTCTACCGCGCCGACGAGTTGGTGATGGCTCCGGTCGATGCGCCGGTCGCGAGCGAGTTCGGCTTCCGCCGCGACCCGATCACGCGGCGGCGCCGACTCCACAAGGGGCTCGACTTCGACGCCGACCGCGGCACTCCAGTGCGCGCCGCGGCGCCGGGGCGGGTCGTCCGCGCTCGCCGCAAGGGCGCCTACGGGCGGGTGGTGGTGATCGACCACGGAGGTGGCCTCACGACCGTGTACGCCCACCTGCAGCGCATTCGCGTGCGCCGCGGCGACCTCGTGCCCGCCGGTCACATCGTCGGTACCGTCGGGTCGAGCGGGCGGACGACCGGCCCGCACCTGCACTTCGAGGTGCACCGCGACGGCAAGGCGATCGACCCGCGCCGTGAGCTGCCGGACTCGACGGGCCTGCGGCGCCAGCGCGGCGCCGGCTCGTAGTCGCGCGGCCGGCGGCCCGCGACGCGCCGCGCTACACCTTCTTGCCGTCGACCCAGCGGTAGAAGCCTTCGCCCGACTTCTTGCCGAGCTTGCCGGCCGCGACCATGTCGCGCAGCAGCGCCGGCGCCTCGAAGCGCTCGCCGAGAGTGTCGCGCAGGTAGTCGGCGATGTGCAGGCGGATGTCGAGGCCGACGAGATCCGACAATTCCAGCGGACCCATCGGGTAGCCGTAGCCGAGCCGCATCGCCGTGTCGATGTCCGCGGCCGACGCGACCCCCTCCTCCACCATGCGAATCGCCTCGAGGCCCACGGCCACGCCGAGCCGGCTCGTCGCGAACCCAGGCACGTCCTTGACGACCACCGGCGTCTTGCCGATCCGCTCTGCGAATCGGCGGCAGGTTTCGATCGTCGCGTCGTCGTTGTGCTCGTGCCGCACGATCTCGAGCAGCTTCATGATGTGAACCGGATTGAAGAAGTGCAGTCCGACGACTCGTCCCGGATCCGCCACCGCCGACGCGATCCCGCCGATGGACAGCGAGCTGGTGTTGGTGCCGAACAGCGCGCCGGCCGGCGCGGTCTCCTCTGCCTCGCGGAACAGCGCCTGCTTGATGTCCATCTTCTCGGGCGCCGCCTCGATCACGAGCTGCGACTCGGCCGCCGCCGCGCCGATCGAATCGGCCACCGCCAGCCGCGCGAGAGCCGCGTCCCGGTCGGCCTCGGTCACCTTGCCGCGGGCGATGCCCTTGTCGAGGTTGGCGCGGACGCGCGCCACGGCGCGTTCGGCGACGGCGCGATCCACGTCGCACAGCCACGTGCGATAGCCAGCCATCGCGCAGACTTGCGCAATCCCGTGGCCCATCGTGCCCGCTCCGATCACGGTGACCGTGGCGATGTCTTCGAATGCGACGCGCTTCGGCATGGCGCGGTGTGTACCACAGGTCCCCCGAAACTTTCGCTTGACGTACGCGCCGGGAAATTTCTAGCCTCTCGGTGGGGTGCTGTTGGCAATGAAACGAAGCGTTGCGTGCGCCGCGACCGCGGCGCTGTTGTGGGCTTGTGCGCCGGGCGCAGCCGATCGCGACGGCGGCTCCGGCGGGCGCGGCGACGGTGGCGGCGCGGCGATCGACGCGGCGCCCGGCGACTGCCGTCCGGGCGAGACGTCGTGCGGTGGCGCATGCGTGGTGATTGCCACCGACCGCAACCACTGCGGCCGGTGCGACCATCCGTGCGCGGATACGGAAGTGTGCGAAAACGGCACCTGCACCGAGGACACCTGCGCCGAGACATCGTCGACCGCCGAATCGGTCACGCTGCCCGCGGACATCCTGGTGGTCGTCGACAATTCCGGCAGCATGACCGACGAGGCAGGGTTCGTGCAGGACGCGATGAACAGTTTCGTGAACGTGCTCACCGCCAGCGGCATCGACGCGCACGTCATCCTGATCTCGGCCGACTCGACCGACGAGCAGGGTATCTGCGTGCCGGCCCCGCTCGGCAGCGGGTCGTGCCCGAACGACGAGAAACTGCCGACCTACCGCCATGTGGTCACCGAGGTTGGCAGCAGGAACTCGCTACAGCTCATTCTCAGCACCTACGATCAGTGGAAGGACTCGCTGCGACCGGACGCAACCCGCACGATCGCGGTCATCTCCGACGACAATTCCGCGCTCGCGGCGAGCGACTTTGCCACAATGCTCGTGGCACTCGATCCGAGCTTCGAGGGGTTCAAGTTTGACGCGATCGTCGCCCCGTACGATCTGAGCGGCGTGGCGTGTTTTCCCTGCCAGATCAACATGACCGCGTGCAATACGTGCGACCCGTGCTGTGGCACGGACTCCACCCTCGGGATCGCGTGCGTGCCGCTGCCGGCCTCGGAGGGCACCGTGTACAAACAACTCGTGTCGTCCACGGGTGGCGTGCTCGGCAACCTGTGCACTCAGGACTTCCTGCCGGCGTTCATGGACATGGCGACCGCCGTCGTCGACGCGTCACAAGTTGCCTGCGTGTACAACATCCCCGATCCGCCGGGCGGCGAGATGATCGACTACACGCGGGTCAACGTCGGCTTCGCGCCGAACCCGGGCGGTCCGGAGGAGGTCATTCCCAACGTCCCCGGCGGGCTGGCCGACTGTGGTCCGTCCGGCGGCTGGTACTACGACGACCCGACCGCACCGACGCAGATCCTGCTGTGCCCGGCGACCTGCGACCGCGTCCAGATGAGCGCCGACGGGTCGATCACCGTCAAGTTCGGCTGCTCGACGATCGTCAACTGACCGCGCGCAGCCGCGCCATCGCCCATAGCCCGACCGCAGGGCCGGCAGCCAGCGGCGCGAACGCCCACCGCCAACCGACCGCGCCGGCGAGCACCGGGACGAGTTGGATCGTGACCAGCGTGACCGCGAAGCCGACGCCATTTTGTACGGTGAGCGCAGTGCCGGTATAGCGAGGCGGGCAGTAGCGCGCCGCCAGCGCCGAAAACTGCGGCGAGTCGGCGACGACCACGACGCCCCACACCAGCACGAACGCCACCAGCACCGGTGCCGGCAGCCAATGCGCGACGCCCGACAGCGCGCATGCGATGCCGCTCGTTGCGAGCGCCCAGGTCGCGACCGCGCGCTCGCCCACTCGTCGCGACAGCCAGCCGCCGGCCGCACAGCCCAACGCTCCGACGCCTACGGTTGCAAACGCAACCAGCGGCACCGCCTGCACGCCGGCATCCGCCACGTACGCGCCCACCAGCGACCAAAACGCATACAACTCCCACATGTGGCCGAAATACCCGATCGCCGTATAGCGAAACGCATCGTCGCGGAACACGTCGATCATCGCGCGCGGGTCGAACGGAGCGCGGTCCCGCAGGTGGGGACCGTCGCGTACCGCGACGACCATCAATGCGCCGCCCGCGACCGCGAGCACCGACGACGACGCCACCGGTGCGCGCCAGCCCAGGTCGGCGCCGACCGCGCGCAGGAGGTACGGGGTCGCGGTACCGAGCGTGAGCGCACCGACCATCACGCCGAGTCGCCAGCCCAGCCCGGTGCGAAACCACGACGCGACGATCTTCATGCCGACCGGGTACACGCCGGCGAGCGCGACACCGGTCGCCGCGCGCAACGCCACCGCCGAACCCAGTCCGTCGGCGACCAGAGCGAACGCGGCGTTGCACGCGGCGGTCGCCACAGCCGAACCGAAAAACACCCACCGCGGGTTGTACACGTCGGCGAGGTTCGTCGCGGCATACAGAAACGTGCCCCCGATGAACCCCACCTGCGTCGACAGCGTGAGCCACGCTGACGCCGCCGGCGACAGGTGCCAGGCGCGCGCGAGCGCTGGCGCCGCCGCGGTACCGCTGAACCAGGTGGACGACGCGAGCAACACGGCCACGGAGACGACGGCGAGCGCGCGGTTTGCTGCGCGAATGTCGTTCGCAGCCACGCTTGAGTTTCGTAACACGATTGACCGCCGCCGGCGACCGGCATACCGTCGCGGAAATGTTGACGACCGCTGCGGAGCTCGATGCGCTCGGGCGCGACCTCGTCCGGATGTTCGGCGACGACCGCGTATCGCGCAGCGAACCGGATCTTGCGGCCTATTCGCGCGACATGTGGCCACGCTTGCTCCTGTCGGTGCGCGACGGCCGCCCGCTGCCGCACGCTCCGCATTTCGTCGTGTGGCCCGAAACCGAACGCGAGGTGGTCGCGGTGGTGCGACTGGCGCGGGAGCGCGGCGTCCCGATCGTGCCGTACGGCGGCGGCTCCGGCGTGTGCGGCGGCGCCGTGCCCGTGCGCGGCGGCATCACGGTCGACCTCAAACGGATGACCGCGATGTCGGCCATCGACCGGGACGAGATGCTGTGCGACGTCGAGGCCGGCATCAACGGCGAACGATTCGAGCGCGCGCTGGCCGCCCGCGGCTACACATTCGGTCACTTCCCGTCCTCGATCTACTGCTCGACCGTCGGCGGGTGGCTGGCCACGCGCGCGGCCGGCCAGATGTCGACCAAATACGGCAAGGTCGAAGACCGCGTCGCAGGCGTGACGCTGGTGACGGGTCGCGGCGAGCTGGTGCGCACCGACGAGCTGCAGCGCGCAATCACCGGCCCCAACTGGACGCAGCTCGTGCTCGGCAGTGAAGGAACCCTCGGCATCATCACGTCCGCGCGGCTGCGCGTGAGCCTCGCCCCGGAGCTGCGCCTGTTGCGCGGGTTCGAGTTCGACGATGTCGCGGCCGGCGTCGAAGCGATCCGCCGCGTCATGCAGCGCGGACTGCGGCCCGCTGTCGTCCGTCTGTACGACGAGGCGGACACGTTCTTTCACTCGCTGTCGACGCGCTCCGACCACTCGGGCGACACCGACCCGCGACGATTCGCCCCCGCGCCGCCGCCGGGCGCCGGCGCGCTGCCGGACGTCGGAGTTCGACCTCCCGAGACCGACCGCGGCCGGCGCCGCGGCCTCGGCCGAGCGCTCAGCGCGCTGCTCGCCGGCAATGCGGACGGCGCCCGCAAGGCAGTTCGCCGCGAATTGGTCGCGACGGCGCTCGCTCGCCCTCGCCTGCTCAACCGGCTCGCCACGGCGATCGTCGACCGGGTGTCGCGCAAGGGCTGCCTGTTGATCATCGGCCTCGAGGGTTCGCGCATCCGCACCGAGATCGAAGCCGGCCTCACGTTTGCCGAGCTGGCACGCGCAGGCGGCAGGGACCTCGGCGAGGAACCGGGCCGGCACTGGTACGAGCACCGATACTCGATCTCGTACAACATGTCGAAGGCGTTCGCACACGGTGTGTTCGTCGACACGATGGAGGTCGCCGCAACCTGGGAGCGCCTGATGGACCTGTACGCGGCCGTGCGCGCCGCCATCGCCAACCACGCCGCGGTGATGGCGCACTTTTCGCATGCGTACCCGGAAGGGTGTTCGATCTATTTTTCGTTCGCCGGCTACGGCGACACTCGCGAGGAGGCCGAGCGCGTGTACGACGCGGTATGGCGCGACGGACTCGCGGCGGCCAGCCGCGCCGGCGGCACGATCAGCCATCACCACGGCGTCGGCCTGCTCAAAGCCGATGCGATGGCTGCCGAACACCGCGACGCGATGACCGTCCTGCGCGCGATCAAGCGCACGTTCGATCCCGACAACATCATGAACCCCGGCAAGCTCGGCCTGCCATGACCGCTTCGCTCGCTCTGCCCGCCGATCTCGACGACGCTCTCTCCGGCGTCCTCGGCGCCGACCACGTGCGCAGCTCGCCGACCGCGCTGCGCGACATCGGCGTGGCGCTCGAACCCGGCGATGCCCCGGCGTGGTGGCTGCGCCCCGGATCGGCGGCGGAGATCGCGGAAATCGTCCGCATCGCCGGGCGCCACCGGATCGCGGTCGTCCCGATCGGCGAGGGCAGTCGCGCACCGCGCACCGAGCCGCTGCGGTCTCGCCCCTGCTTTTTCGTCGACAGCCGGCGGCTCGACCACGTACTGCACCTGGACGAGACCTCGCAGGTCGTCCACGCGCAGTGTGGTCTGACGGCGCACGCTCTCGAGCGGATGCTCGCCCCTCGCGGCCTCACCATCGGCGACTATCCGCCGGCCGCGCTCGCCGCGACGCTCGGCGGGTTGGTGGCGGTCCGCACGCCGGGCAAGTCGTCCGTCCGCCACGGCTTCTTCGAGGACGCCGTGCTCGGCGTGTCGGCGGTGTTGGCCGACGGGCGGATGATCCACACGCGCGTCGCGCCGCGGCGCGCCACCGGTCCCGACCTCGCGCGCGCCCTGTGTGGCAGCGAGGGCACGCTCGGCTACATCACGTCGATCGTATTGCGCGTCCACCGGCGGCCGGAGGCACGGCTGCTGGACGCGCACGTGCTGCCGTCGGTCGACGCGGCGCTGGACGCCGTCCGCCTCGCCCTGCGTGAAGACGCCGCGCCGGAGGCGGTCCGTGTCCTCGACGGCAACGAGGCGAGAGCCTACGTCGGGCCCGGCGTGTGCCGCGGCAACCAGGCGGTGCTCGTGTGCGCAACGGCCGGTCCGACCGACCTGGCGGCGTGCGACCGCGACCTGATTGCGTCGGCGGCCAATGCGATGGGCGGGCACCGGCTCGGCAGCGATGTCGCCGAGGTGTGGTGGCGACGGCGCACCGGTCGCGAGCCGCCTCCGCCCGGTCCGGCGCCGGTGTTGCAAGTCGCCGCCCGACCGCGCAGCCAGACGCCCGTGTATCGCGCCGTGCTCGCGGCGGTCGAGGCGGCCGGCGCGGCGGCGCGCGCGCACGTGTCGCGCTTCGACGCCGACGGCGCGGTGCTGTTTTTCACGTTCACCGCGCCGGACGGCGCACCGGTGGACGACGCGACGCTCGACACGCTTTGCGCGATCGCGGCGGCGGCCGCACGCGAGGCGGGCGGCCGGCTGCTCGGCGCACGCGATCGTCAGGTGGACGACTACTTCGCGGCGCTGCGGCGCGAACTCGACCCGCACGACATCATGAACCCTGGAGCCCTGGCGGGCTGACCGGCCGGGGGCCGCCGGCGGGCGCGTCGCCGGCACCGTCCCCCGATCCGCTCTCGCCGGTTCCCGGCGCATCGGGCGGGCGTCGCTCGATGATCACGAACTCGACGCGGCGGTTCTTCTGCAGCGCCTCTTCCGAGTCGCCGTGCGCGACCGGCTTCGTTTCGCCAAATCCCTGCGCCTCCAACTTGGCGGGATCGACGCCGAGTTTGACCAGTTCGCGCACGACGCGCTCCGCGCGCCGCTGGCTCAGCCACAGATTGTAATCGGCGTCTCCCCGCTCGTCGGTGTGTCCCTGGACGAGCATTCGATCCCACTCCGGGTGTTGGCGCCATAGTTCCACGATCGCGCGCAGCACCTTCTTTCCGCTGTGCTTGACCCGCGCTCGATCCGTGTCGAACAGAACGCGGTTGGGCAACACGATGCGGTCCTCGACCAACTCGATCAACCCCTCGTCGGGGCACCCGTCGGTGTCATCGACGCCGTTGACGACCTCGCGCTCGAGCGGGCAGCGGTCGTCGCGGTCGGCGATGCCGTCGCCGTCGTTGTCGTTGTCTGGACACCCATCCTCGTCCTCGAAGCCGTCGCGGTCCTCGGGGGCCAGCGGACAGCGATCGTCGGCATCGGACACTCCGTCGCCGTCACTGTCGACCGGCGGTTTCGGCGCAGGCGGCGGCGTGGGCCGGCGGACGACGCGAACGGGGGCGCGCGGACCCGCCGCCGGCCGCGGCACCGGCGCGTAGCGCAGCGCGATCACGCCACGCGCGCGGGGCGCTCCGTAGCCCTCGGTGACACCGGCGCCGACACCGGCCTGGACGAGCCACGGGCCGCGCGGCCGCCAACGGACACCTGCCAGCACCTCGACCGGCCGGAGGGTGTCGCCTCCGCCGCCGGCCGCGACCGCCGCGTTCGCCTCGGCGACGAGCCACGCGCGACCGCGCACGACTGCGACCGCCGTCGCCGCACCGCCGACGATCTCGTCGTCCACCGCGAGGTCGCCGACGACGGCGCGCTCGCGCGCGCGATAGCCGACGTCGACCCCGAACGCGAACCGGCCCACCCGGCCGCCCACGACCACCCGGGACGTCACCGCGATCGACCCGCCGGCGAATCCGTCGGCCGATCCGGTCGGCGCGGCGGCGTCGACCGCGAGCGACAACGCGAGCGCGTCCGACCCGAGCAAGCGCAGCTTGCCGCCCACCCGGAGGTCGCCGGCCGCCGTCGACGCCAGATCGCCGCGCGCGCGCACGCGCTGCACCGCGCCGTCCTGTGCGAGCACGACCGGCATCTGAGCGCCGAGTTCGACGCGTCCGAACAGGCCGACTGCGATGCCGAGGGTGCCGGTAAGCCGCGCGTCGACGAGCCGCCCGCCATCCGGCCACACCGCCCCGGTCCGCGGATCGCGGACGACGAGCAGGTCGTCGGCCGCGTCGAGCGACAGCGCGATCTCGACCGCACCGGGCGCGAGCACCGCGCCGCCGTCGCGCGCGAAGAACCCGGTGGACGACAGCGCGGGCCGGTAGCCGCTGGCATCGAGCCCGCCGGCGCGCGCAGAC
>RFGE01000329.1 GCA_003696105.1 Deltaproteobacteria bacterium
GCGGAGGAGGAGATCGACCGGGACCGCACCGTCGACCTGCTCGTGCGCGCCGGCTACGCGCGGGTGCCGGTCGTCGAAGATCCGGGGACGTTCGCGGTGCGCGGCGGCGTACTCGACATCTTCCCGCCGCTGTACCGCTACCCCGTGCGCATCGAGCTGTTCGGCGACCTGGTCGACACGATGCGCTCGTTCGATCCGCAAACCCAGCGCACTTTGCGCGACCTCAAAGAGTTGTACATTCATCCTGTTCGCGAGACTGTGCGAACGCGCGGCGCCGACCCGCGGGCCCGCATTCTCGCGGCCGCCGACGCCGCACGTCACCCTTCCGCGCAGACCCGGCGCGTGATCGAAGCCATCGACGCCGGTGAGGAGTTCGTCGGCATCGAAACGCTCACGCCCGCGTTCCACGCCCGCATGGCGGCCGTCGCGGAGTACCTGCCCGCACCCGATCGTTCCCGTTGGATCGCGGTCGACCCCGAGGGGATCGCCCGCGCCGCGACTGACGAGTTGGAGATCGCCGCCACCCGCTACGATGAGCGCATCGCGGACCATCGTCTCGCCTTTCCCCCCGGCGACTTCTACGTCGATGCCGACGCGATCCGCGCGCAACTGAGCGCGCCCGTGCGACGCATCGAAGTGCGCCCGATGGAGTACGCCGACGCCGACCTGCCGGGCGTTCGCATCGCGGTGGACGACCACGCGCGCCTGCGCGCCGAACTCGACAAGGCGCGCCGCCAAAAAGCCGACGAGTTGATGGCACCGCTCGTCACCGCGCTGCGCCAGTGGCGGGCCGACGGCTGGCGCGTCGCGATCGCCTGCGACAGCGCACGGCGGCGCGACCAACTCGTCGGCCTGCTGACCGAATACGGCGTGACGGTCGACCGCCGCGACGACGCGGCCATCGATTTCGACGCGCTGGAAGCCGGCGGCCCGCCGGCGCTGGTGGCCGGCCAGCTGAGCCGCGGCTTCGCCCTGCCGGCCGACCGGATTGCGCTCGTCACCGACGACGACATCTTCGGCGAGCGGCGCCGCCCCTCTCCAGAGCAGCGCGCGGCAGCCCGGCGCGCCCGCGACGCGCTCACCGGCGGCGTCAGCGACTTCTCGGAACTCACCCCGGGAGATCTGCTCGTCCACCAACTGCACGGGGTCGGCCGGTATCGCGGACTGGCGCAGCTGCCGATCGGCGGCACGCCGATCGACTTCGTCCACATCGAATACGTCGGCGGCACCCTCTATCTGCCGGTCTATCGACTCAACGAGGTGCAGCGCTACGTCGGCGTCGAAGGTCACAAGCCGCGCATGGACAAGCTAGGCGGCCAGACCTGGGAGAAGACGCGCAAGAAGGTGTCGCGCGAGGTGCGCGCGCTCGCCGAGGAGCTGCTGCAGTTGTACGCACAGCGACAGGCACTCGAGGGCCACGCTTTCGGCCCGCGCGACGCGATGTTCGACGAGTTTGAGGCGACGTTCGAATTCGAGGAGACGCCGGACCAACAAAAAGCGATCGACGACGTACTCGCGGACATGGAGGCGCCGCGACCGATGGATCGGCTGGTGTGCGGCGACGTCGGCTACGGCAAGACCGAAGTCGCCGTACGCGCCGCTCTCAAGGCCGTGCTCGGCGGCAAACAGGTGGCCGTCCTCGCCCCGACGACCGTGCTGGTCGAGCAGCACTTCCTCAGCTTCGGCCGCCGATTCGCCGGCTGGCCGGTCCGCCTCGCGCGGCTGTCGCGGTTCACGCCGCGCAAACAGCAAACGGAAGTCGTCCGCGGCCTCGCCGACGGCTCGATCGACGTGGTGATCGGCACGCACCGGCTGTTGTCGGCCGACGTGCGGTTCAAGGACCTCGGGCTGATCGTGATCGACGAAGAGCAGCGATTCGGCGTCGCCCACAAGGAGCGCTTGCGCAAGCTCAAGACGCTGGTGGACACGCTCACGCTGACGGCGACGCCGATCCCGCGGACGCTCCACATGGCGATGGTCGGCTTGCGCGAGATCTCGATCATCGCAACGCCTCCGGCGGACCGGCGATCGATTCGAACGTTCGTGGCGCGGCCCGACGACGGGGTGCTGCGCGAGGGCATCCGCCGAGAGCTGGCGCGCGGCGGCCAGGTGTTCTTCGTGTGCCATCGCATCGGCGAAAAGCGCGGCACGCGCCAGCGCAGCCTCGCCGAATGGGCTGCCCACCTCCGCCAGCTCGTTCCCGAAGCGCGGATCGCGACCGCCCACGGCCAGATGGATGCCGACTCACTCGAGCGCGTCATGGTGGCATTCGTCGACCACCAGTACGACATCCTCGTGTGCACGACGATCATCGAAAACGGCATCGACATCCCGCGCGCGAACACGATGTTCATCGACCGTGCCGACGCGTTCGGCCTGTCGCAGCTGTATCAGTTGCGCGGGCGAATCGGCCGTTCCAATCGCCGCGCGTTCTGCTACTTGCTCGTGCCGCCGGCCGACAAACTGACGGCCGACGCCAAGCGGAGGCTCGCGGCGCTGCAGCGGTTCTCGGAACTCGGCGCCGGCTTCCACATCGCGTCGCACGACCTCGAGATCCGCGGCGCCGGCGACCTGCTCGGCGCGAAACAGTCGGGCATGATCTCGCAGGTCGGCTTCGACCAGTACACCGCGATTCTCGACGAAGCGGTGGCCGAACTGCGCGGCGAGCCGATCGCGCGCCCGCGCGACCCGGAGCTGAACGTCGAGGTGCCCGGGTGGATTCCGGACGATTACGTTCCCGACACCGGCCAGCGGCTCGACCTGTACAAGCGGCTGTCGACGGCGGAGGACGAGGACGAGATCGCGGCGCTGCTCGACGAGATCGCCGACCGGTACGGCGCACTGCCCAACGAAGTGCGCCGCCTGGGCGAGCTGATGGTCGTCAAGGGGCTGGCGCGCCGCCTGCGCGCCGTGTCGGTCGACCTGTCGGCGGCGCGACTGTCGCTCGCGCTGGCGGACGATACGCCGCTGCCGGCGGACCGCGTCGCGGCGCTCGTCGGCGCGCGGGGGTCGGCGTGGCGCCTCACCCCGGACATGCGCCTGCAGCGCGAGCTGCGCGGCCCCGAGCGCGACGACCCGATCGGCGTCGCGCGCGCCGCCTTGCTGGATCTGGTGGCGTATGGTACGCAGTCCCGCTGAATTAGGAGCCGACCATGCTGCAATCGCGTTCTGTCCCGACCCGCGCGGCGCTGGCGTCGCTGCTCGCGTGCGCGCTCGCTTGCAACAAGACCGCCGGCGATGACGCCTCCCGCGGCGGGCAGCCCGGCGGCAGTGCGCTACCGGGCCAGACCGAGGCCGACCTCGACACGCCGCTGGCCACGGTAGACGGCACCGTGATCACGGTGCGCGAATTTCAGGACCGCATCAATCAGCAATCGCCCTACATTCGCGCGCGCTACACGTCGCTCGAGCAGAAGAAGGAATTTCTCGACAACCTCATCCGGTTCGAAGTGCTCGCGGGCGAGGCGTTCCGCCGCGGTCTCGACAAGGACCCGGACGTCGTGCGCACGATGAAGCAGGTGATGATCCAGAAGTTGATGAAGGATCAGTTCGAAAACGCGATCAAGCCGGAGGACATCACCGAGCAGGAGATGCGAGCGTTCTACGACGCGCACCGCGACGAATACAACAAACCCGAAGAGGTCCGCGTGTCGGCGATCGTCGTCAAGGACGCCCAGACCGCCGACAAGGTCGCCAAGCTCGCCAAGGGGGAGCAGGGCCGCACCAACAAGGGATTTCGCGAACTCGTCGCGCAGTACTCCGTCGACGACGCATCGAAGGTGCGCGGCGGCGACCTGCGCTATTTCGCGCGCGACACCGACGCCGTGGACAAGGCGGTGGTGGAGGCCGCGTTCGGCCTCGACAAGACGGGTGATGTAGCCGGCCCCATCAAGGGCACCGACGGCCGCTTCTACATCATCAAGAAGACGGGCCACCGCAAGGCACTCGTCAAGACGTTCGATGAGGTCAAGCGCCAGATCCAAAACCGCCTCTACCGCGAAAAGCGCACGGAAGCGCAAAAGAAGTTCATCGAGGAGCTGCGCGCGAAGGCGAAGATCACCATCGACGAAGCCGCGCTGAGCAAGGTGCGGGTCGATACGTCGGCCCCGGCCGGCGGGCCGCACGGCCACGGCGCCCCGCGGAGCCCGCGCGCGCCCGCGGGCAACTGAACGGGAACTTGCGCGGTCGAACCGATGCACGCCATGGTCGCCAGTCGCCTTGCTACGGCCGCTCGCTTCGCCGTCGCGATCGCCATCGCCGCGGTCTCGGCCAGCGTGCCGGCACGCGCCGACGACGGCGAGCGGACGCCGGCTGCGTCCGGGACCACGCCGGCGGTGGATGGAAACGGCAAGCGGGTCCTGCTCGACCGCGTCGTCGCGGTCGTCAACGACGAGATCATCCTGCAGAGCGACCTCGAGCGCCGATTGCTGCCGCTCGCCGCGAGTCTCGACGACATCCGCGACGAACGGGAACGCGAACGCCGGCGGCGGGCGCTCGCGCAGCAGGTTCTCGACGACCTCGTCAACGAACGACTCGTGCTCGAAGCCGCCAAGGAGGCGAAGCTCGAGGTGTCCGAGCGCGAGGTCGACAACGCGCTGGCGGAAATCAAGAAGCAGAACAACCTGGACGACGCGGGCCTAGCGAAGGCGCTCGCCATGCAGGGCTATACGATGTCCAGCTACCGCGAGGACGTGCGCCGGCAGATCCTGCGCATGCGCGCCATCAACGTGCTCGTGCGACCGAAGGTGTCCGTCACCGACGAGGACGTGCGCGCCGCGTACGACGCGCGCAGCCGCCGGTCCGGAGCGGTCAAACGGGTGCATCTGCATCACGTGCTGATCGCGGTACCGCCCAAGGTGTCGGCGACCCAGCTCGCGCAGGCGAAGGCCCGCGCCGCGGAGGTCATCGACAAGGCGCGATCGGGCGTTCCCTTCGCGGACCTCGCGCGCGAGTACTCAGACGACGACGCGACCAAGGCCGACGGCGGCGACCTCGGGTGGATCGAGCGCGGCTCGCTACCGACCGAGTGGGAAGCGATCGTGTTTTCGATGTCCAAGGGCGAGGTGCGCGGGCCGATCAGCGGGCCGAACGGACTGCACGTGTTCTACGTGAGCGACCTCGAGCAAGTGGAGCAAAAGCCGTTCGACGAGGTCAAAGAGCAGATCCGCGGCGAGCTGTTCCGGCGCGAGATGGACCGCAAGACGACCGAGTGGCTCGCGGAACTGCGCAACAAGGCGTACGTCGACATCAAGCTGTGATCCTCCGGCGCGCTCGGATTGCGCACGGGACCGCCCGCGTAGAGGCGGTCCGCCCAGATCGCATCGAGCTGTAATCCTTCCGCGCGCGAGGACCCGGCGGCCAGCGCCGCGCCCCCTCGGCACCCACCCCCACCCGCAACGATGTCCGAGGA
>RFGE01000330.1 GCA_003696105.1 Deltaproteobacteria bacterium
CCCGCCGCCCGTCCGTGCCGTCCGTCAGCCGCGAGGGGTCGCCGCCGGGACGAGGTCCGCGTCCGGTGCGGCTTCGCGCGCGAGGGCGGCGGCCAACCGGCTGTCGCGCTCGGGCGCCTCCGGATAGGCCTCCATCCCGTGTTCCGCCAGGTCGAGCCCGGCGAGTTCGTCCTCCTCCGACACGCGGATGCCGATCGTCCGCTTGAGCGCGAACCACACCGCCACCGCGATCGGGAACACGAACGCGCCGACGGCCACCGCGCCGAGCGCCTGCGTACCGAGTTGCGCGAGGCCGCCACCGTACACCAGCCCCTGGCCCTCGAAGCCGCCGACTCCGCGATGGCCGAACACGCCGACCATCAACGTGCCGAACACGCCGCACACCAGGTGCACCGACGTGGCGCCCACCGGATCGTCGATGCGCACGCGGTCGAACCACATGACCGCCTCGATCACGAGCACGCCGGCGATCGCGCCGATCGCCGCGGCCCCTTCCAGTTCGACCACCGAGCAGCCGGCGGTGACGCCGACGAGGCCGCCGAGCATCCCGTTGACGATCAGCGTGAGATCGGGCTTGCCGGCACGGACGTAGGACCACAGGGTCGCCGACACCGTGCCGAACGACGCCGCGAGCGCGGTGGTCGCACAGATGTGGGCGATCGCCTCGGGGTCGGCGGCGAGTTGGCTGCCGGCGTTGAACCCGAACCAGCCGAGCCACAGGATCATGCCGCCGAGGAACACCAGCGGCATGCTGTGGCCGGGGATCGGCTGCACGGCACCGGTCGCCGAGTACTTGCCCAGCCGCGGGCCGAGCAGCATCGCGCCCGCCAGCGCGGCCCAGCCGCCGACCGAGTGCACGACGGTCGAGCCCGCAAAATCGGTGAATCCGCGGGCGGCGAGCCAGCCGTCGGCGCCCCACACCCAGTGGCCGACGATCGGATAGATGGCCGTGGTGAGGACGACCGAGAACACCAGGAACGCCTTGATGTGGATGCGCTCGGCCACCGCCCCCGACACGATGGTGGCGGCCGTGACGGCGAAACACAATTGAAAGAAGAACACGGCGGCCAGCGGCAGCGATCCCGGCTCCGCGTCGAGCCCGGACAACAGCCAGCCCTCGGTGCCGGCGAAGCCGCTGCCGCCGCCGAACATCAGACCGTAGCCGACGGCCCAGTAGCCGATCACGCCGAACCCGAACACGATGAAGTTCTTCGCGAGGATGTTGACCGTGTTCTTCGAGCGGGCGAGGCCGGACTCCACACAGCCGAACCCCGCGTTCATGAAGAACACGAGCGCGGCGCAAAGCAGCACCCACACGGTGTCGAGCATCAACTTGACGTCAGCGGCTTCCATCTAGATCCTCCTGTGCAGCGGGCGGCGCCGAGCGCCGGTATCGCTGGCTGCTCCCCCAAGGAGGTATCAGGCGCGTGTTTCGCGCGTGTTGCTCGCGGGTAAAAGCTCGTGGCGCGCGCGATGAGCGCCGCTCGCCGGCCGCGGGCGAGCGCGGCGGACGCGCGGCGAGGCGGTGCGGCCCGGCCGCGGGCGCCGCCGCCCCGCGCTACAGGTCGACGCGGCCCGGCACGTAGTCCACCGCCGCGGTGCCGGCGTCGGGATCGAGGCGCGGCGCCGGCGCCGCCGCATCGCCCGCTTCCGGAACGACCAGCTCCCCCGCGGCCTCCCGTGCGAGGATGTCGGTGATCACCGCCACCTGCTCGCGCGACGCCTCCGTCCACACGGTGCGGATGCCGCGGTCTTCGAGCGACGCGTTCTTCTGGTGTGCGGCCAGCGCCTTGTCGAGGAACTGCCGGGACAACCGGTGGACCTCCTTGACGTACAGGTCGGCCGCCTCGGGTCCCAGGCGCGGGGGAATCGGCGCGCGCACCAGCGCGTCCCAGTACTGCTTGTACATCGACGCCAGCTGGTAGCCGGCAGCGCTCGCCCAGTAGGGGTTGCCGACCTCGACCGTGGCCAGATACCGGTCGTACGCGATGAGCAGGCGGTCCGCCTTCGCGTCGAGGTCGCGCTTGGTCTGCTTGTCCGGCAGCCGGATCGGGATCGCGAGAAACTCGCGGTGCGGAATCTGCGCCAGGTAGTAGTGGCACATGGCGACGTAGTAGTCGGTGTCGAGCACGACCCGGTCGCGGATGTCGTCGTAGTACGCGAGCGCGGAACGCAGCACGTCCTCGGCACCCGGGTAGTCGCCGCTCTCGATCAGGACGTAGCCGAGTCGAGCGAGCGCCTCGATGCGCGCGCCGTCGGACAGATCGTCTCGCGCGAGCAACCGCTCGAGCGCCGCCGTCGCCTCCCCCCACCGTTCGAGTTCCGCGAGCACGGCGGCGAGCCGGAGCGCGCCGTCGATCGCATCGGCCGCGCGCGCCGCCGGCGATTCGGCCAGCTCGCGGTACCGCGCGATCGCCCGGTCCCACTCGCGCCGCTGTTCGTGCGCGAGGCCGGCGTTGAACAGCGCGGCGGGAACGAGCGCCGAGTCGGGGAAGTCGGCCAGCAGTTGGTCGTAGTAGCGCAGCGCCTCGTCGGCGCGCCCGCCGGCGAGCGCCTCGTTGCCCGCATCCAGCAGGTCGCCGGCGTCGTAGGCGACGACGCGCTCGGCGCCGGTGTCGTCCGTGACGACGTCGATGCGCATCGGCTCGAACCGGTACACCCGCGGGGCGGCCGGCGGCTCGGCGCGGGGCGTCGCGCCGGCGGGCGGCTCGGCGCGGGCGGACTTCACAGCGGCCGGGACGCGAACGGCCGGGCGCTGCACGCCGCCGCACGCGGCGATCCCAGCCAGCGCGACGGCGGCCGCGGCGCGCGCGCGCGGCACCCGATGCGTCGAGCGACGGTTCGGCGGTGCGACGGCGGTGGCATTCGGCTCGACCATGGCGATACGGCGTGCCGCCCGGCCGGCGGTCCGCCGCCGGTCAGTGTAGCCGCGATCCGACCGGCCGCCTACGGCGCGGCTCGCCGCGGGGCCGCGTCGGCGACCGCGCGCACCAGCACGCGGCGTTGGCGGGGCCCGTCGAACTCGCAGAAGAACACGGCCTGCCACTGGCCGAGCACCGGCTTGCCGCCGTCGACGACGACCGTGAGCGACTGGCCGACGATCGCCGCCTTGATGTGAGCGTCGACGTTGTCGTCGGCGTGCCGGCCGCTGCCGACGTCGCGCGGAACGAGCGCGCGCAGGTGCGAGAGCATGTCGGACTTGACGCTCGGGTCGCTGTTTTCCTGCAGTGCGATCGCGGCGGTCGTGTGCGGCACGAATACGACCGCGAGCCCGCTGGTCACGCCGGTGTTGCGGATCGCATCGCGAACGAGCCGCGTGATGTCGATGAGCTCTTCGCGCGTCGTGGAGCGAACGTCGATCGTTTCGTGCACCGCCATGCGATCCGTTTACCACGGAAAGAACTTGCACTGACTGTCACACTCGTCTGATAAAGGAAGAACATTCATCATGAAGGTCGCGTTCACGCACAACCTGCGCCTGTCCGACTCGGAAGAAGAAGCCGAGTTCGATACTGCGGAAACGGTCGACGCGATCGCCAGCGCCATCGAGGCGGCCGGCCACGAGGTCGACAAGATCGAAGTGTCCGGCTCCGCGTCCAATCTGCTCGAACGGCTCGAGTCGTCGGACCCGGACATCATCTTCAACACGGCCGAGGGCGCGCGCGGGCGCATGCGCGAGGCGTTCTACCCGACCCTGTTCGAGGAACTCGGCGTGCCGTACACCGGGTCGGACGCCTACACGCTCACGCTCACGCTCGACAAGTGGCTGTCGAAGGTCGTGCTGTCGCAGTACGGCATCGACAGCCCGCGCGCGCGCCTGGTGACGGACGCGAGTCTCGCGCAGGTGGTGGAAGGCGGCGTCGGCCTCGCGTTTCCCGTCATCGTCAAGCCGAACTACGAGGGGTCGTCCAAGGGCATCGGCACCGATTCGGTCGCGCACGACCACGCCGCGCTGTGCCGGCTGCTGCGCGCCGGGCTGCGCGCCTACCCGGACGGCGTCCTGGTCGAGGAGTTCATCTCCGGCATCGACGTGTCGATCGGATACATCGACGGCGTCGGCCACGACGACGGCCTGCTGATGCCGGTCGAGCACATCGTCGACCCCGACCACGAAAACCCGTACAACGTCTACGACTACCGCCTCAAGATCCTCGAGCCGGGCGCAGTCAAGTTCCGCTGCCCGGCGGACATCCCCCGCGACGTCGCCGCGCGCCTGCGCGCCATCAGCCACACCGCCATCCGGGCGCTCGGCATCAAGGACCTGGCGCGCATCGACTTCCGCATCGGCGACAACGACCGCATCTACCTGCTCGAGGTCAACGCGCTGCCGTCGCTGGAGCGCCAGTCCTCGATCGTCGCGGCCACGGCGCAGTACCAGCTCAGCTACGACCAGACCATCCAAGCGGTGCTCAATGCGTCGGCGATTCGCCAGGGGGTCGCCACTGCAGGCGAACTCGGCCTGCGCCGGCGGCGCCGCCGCGGCCGGACGATCAAGGTCGGCTTCACGTACAACGTCAAGCGCGAGCACGAAACCGACGAGCACGCCGAGTTCGACCCGCCGGACACGATCATCGCCATCGCGAACGCGCTCGCTCGCCAGGGCCACATCGTCGTCCACCTCGAGGCCACGCCCGACCTGCCGCGCGTCCTCGCCGAGGCCGACGTCGACCTCGTGTTCAATATCGCCGAGGGCGTCGAGGGCCGCAACCGCGAGGCGCAGGTGCCGGCACTGTGCGAGCTGCTCGGCATCCCGTACACGGGCAGCGACTCGGCCACCCTCGCGATCGCGCTGGACAAGGCGCTGGCCAAGAAAGTGCTCATGCAGCACGACATCTTGACGCCGGCGTTCCAGGTCATGGAGACCGGACGCGAGCGCCTGTCACCCGACCTGCGGTTCCCGCTCATCGTCAAACCCAATGCCGAAGGTTCGTCCAAGGGAATCGGGTCGACCAACGTGGTCGACAACGAGGACGAGCTGCGCGAGGCGGTCCAGAACCTGCTCGAGCGCTACAAGCAGCCGGTGCTCGTCGAGGAGTACATCAAGGGCCGCGAGTTCACGGTCGGCCTGCTCGGCGACAAGCGGCCGCGCGTCCTGCCGCCGATGGAGATCATCTTCCGCGACAAGTCCATCGAGCGGCCGGTATACGACTACGTGGTCAAGCAGGAGTGGGAAAAGCACGTCTACTACGAGTGCCCCGCCAAGCTGACCCCCACCGAGTTGCGCGCCATCGAGAAGATCGCGCGCGAGACGTTCTGGGCACTGGACTGCCGCGACGTCGCTCGGGTCGACCTGCGCATGGCGGACGACGGGCAGATCTACGTCCTCGAGATCAACCCGCTGCCGGGGCTCACGCCCGACTACTCGGACCTGGTCCTGATCGCGCGCGCCGTCGGCATGGACTACGACGAGCTCATTGCCGAAGTCATGCTCGGCGGTCTGCGCCGGCTTCGCGAGAAATGGCGCGAGGAGCGCGAACTCGAACGCGAAGCGGCCATGGCCGAGCAGCACAAGAAAAAGGCCAACGGCGCGCGCAAGCAGGCCGGAAATGGTGCCGGGCGGAAGGACGACCGCAAAGACGACAAGGACCGCGCCGCCAAAGCGGCCGCCCGACGGCGCGCGCCGACCAACGGCAATGGGAACGACACCGCAGACGCCGACGTGGACGTGTCCGCCGAGGTGCCCAGTTCCGACTCGCTGCACTGAGCGAGCGGCGGAACGGCAGCGAGCGCACCCGGCGAGCGCCTCGGCAGCGCCGCTCCGGGCGACGCGCTCCGAGCGACGGACGATGGCGCCGTGCCCTGCCTGGCGAGCGCTCCGGGCGACGCGCTCCGAGCGACGGACGATGGCGCCGTGCCCTGCCTGGCGAGCGCTCCGGGCGCGGGACGCGTGCGGTGCCGCCGGCTCGTACCCGGCTTCCGCGCGCCCGCACGCGCCGAGTCCGGCGCGATCGCGGCGAGGCCGCGGCACACCGGGCGCGGTCGGGACGTCGAGGGCACACGCTACCGGCGCGAAGGACGACGCCACGGCCGCCCGGGCCGACCGGCAGTCACGCGAACCCGATCGATCGCCTAGGCGAACACGACCACCGAGGGGGACCGCATGGCCACTGCAAATTCGACGGCGCAGCCGCGCGAAGCCGAGCGCGCACGGGTAACCCTGCTGTACATCCGCGAGCCGGCCGCTCCCCGAGCGGCGCTCGACGCGCGCGTCGCGACGATCGCCGCCCGCCACGCCCCGCACGTCGCGGTCGTACCGGTGGCGCCCGGCGACGTGCCCGCGCCGTACGCGCGGTGGTCCGCCTGGGCGCCATGCGTGCTCGTGCTGCGCGACGGAGCGATCGTGGGCGAGGCCATCGGCGCATCCCTGCCGGTCCGCGAACTGGACCGCGTGGTCCGCTGCGCCGTCGAGTGGCGCCGCTAACCCGCGGCGCGCGGCTCCGCGGCGAGACAGCGACGTATCGCCGCCGCGGGCGCCGCCCGCGCGCCGCATCCTGCCGCCCGCGGCGCCCGCGCGCCGCATCCCGCGCCACCGCCCGCGCCG
>RFGE01000331.1 GCA_003696105.1 Deltaproteobacteria bacterium
CGCTCGGCCACCGCGCGCTCGAACTGCTCGATCGCGGCATCGACCTTGCCCTGCTCTTTCAGCGCGAGCCCCTGGCGGTAAAACGTCTCGGCCCGATCGGCCCGCGCCACGGCGGGCGCGGCGAGCATCACCGCGAACGCAGCTGCGATCCACGCACGTATCATGCGGCGAGGATAGCAGCGGCAGCGCCCCAGCGGGGACCGTCGCGCGACGGGCCGCGCCCACGGGCGCCGGCGCACCGGCAGCCGCCGGTGCGTCACATCGCCGACCGGCCGCCGCGATTGGCCGGCGCGTCGCCGGCTGCATCCGCACGTGCGAGCGGCGGCTCGGCGCCGGCGGCGAGCTCGCCGGTATCCGCGATACCGGCCGCCACCCGAGCGGACGCCGCGTTGACGGCCGCGAGTTGAACCTGCTCGATCACCGCGAGGTAGCCGTGCATCCGGGCGAGCACGCGCTCGCGGCTTCGGTCGATGTCCTGCGCGTAGCGCAGCTGCTCCGCGACGGCGGCGCGCGCCCGCGCGTACTCGGCGCGCGCGACCGGGTCGCGCGCCTCGCGACCGCGTCGGTCCAGCGCGTCGAGGCGCGCGGCCAGCGCGGCCGCGTCCTCGACGGCGCGCCCGGCGGCTGCCGCCCGCCACTGGCGAGCGGTCGCGAGCACCTCGAGCACCGCGTCCTGCACCGCCGCGCGGGTGGCGTCGTCGGCGGTCGCGGATTCGTCGACGCGCCGCCACAGGGCGACCGCCCGGGCGGCGACCGCGGAGACCTCGTCGCCGGGCGCACCGCGGAGCGCGCGCGCCGCCTCCGCGACCCGATCGCGACTCCACCGCACGTGACGCGGCACGAGCGCGACCGCACCGATCAACCCGAACGCCGCGCCGCCGATCGCCGACGCGAGCCACGGCGGCAACGACGCGAGCTCTCGCGCGGTGGCGATGGACCCGAAAGTCGCCCTCGCAATCACGACCAGGATGGCCGCCGCGGCCACGGTAGCGACTGCGCGGACGCCGCGGACGCGCTGGGCGCCGCGCAGCGCCCCCCACGCCGCGAGCACCGTCGCGGTCGCGAGCGCCACCGCCACCGCCGTGCCCTGTGCCGCACCGGCCGATAGCGCGCCGCCCACGGCCGCGCCGGCAGCGATCATCGCCGCCGCCGCCCGATGAAATTCCGCATGTCGATCGAAACGTAGGGCCACCGCCATGGCAGGTGTGAACGCACCAGCCGCCCCGCGGATCTGGCCGCCGGCCACGCCCTCGGCCGACGCCGCCAGAAAGTTGGGCCGCCCCGCGCCGTGCGATAGCCTGGGGCCGATGGTCTCGCTCGCCGAGTTGCTGCCGCGCGGCTCGTTGCTCGATGGCGCCATGGGCACCGAGCTGATCGGGCGCGGGCTCGATCTGTCCGTCGAACCGCCGGAGCGGTGGAACGTGACTCGGCCGGACGCGGTGCGCGACGTCCACGCCCGCTATGCGGCCGCCGGCGCCGTCGCGGTGCAGACCAACACGTTCGGCGCGAACTCCTTCCGCCTCGCAGCCTATGGAGTCGCCGGCGCGGTGCGCGAATGGAACGCCGCAGCCGTCCGGCTCGCGCGCGAGAGCGCCCCCGGCTGCGCGATCATCGGGTCGATCGGCCCGACCGGCGCCACGCCGCCGCCCGAGGGCGATGCGATCCTCGCCGACCTCGAAGCGGCGTTCGCCGAACAGGCCGCCGCGCTGGCCGACGCCGGCGCCGACGCGCTCCACGTGGAGACGATGTACCACCCCAAGGAAGCGCGCGCCGCCGTGCGCGGATGCCGCATCGGCGCGCCCGGCGTGCCCGTCATCGCGTCGTTTACCTGCCGCATCGAGGCGGGCCACGTCACCACCGGATTCGGCTTCCCGGCCGAGTCGCTGCTGCAGGCCTTCCTCGAGGAAGGCGCCGCCGGCGTCGGCGTCAACTGCACGCTCGCCCCCGCCGACATGCTCGACGCCGTCCGCACGATCCGCCGGCGGACGGCGCTGCCCATCGTTGCACGTCCCACGATCGTGCCGACAAACGCCGCGCCGCTGCTGCCGGGCGAGTTCGCCACCGGCGCCCTCGCGCTGATCGCGGCCGGAGCGACCGCGGTCGGCGGCTGTTGCGGCACCGGCCCCGCGGACATCGCGTCGGCTCGCACCGCGCTCGACACGGCGATGCCCGACCTGCGCGACGCGCCCGTCTCCGCCGCGCCGCCGCGCGCGTCCACCGCGGCGTAGGCGCGCGCACCGTTTCTCTTTCGCACTCGGACACAAAAAGAGCGGCCCGACGTCGAAGCCGGGCCGCCCGAGGGGCGAGCAGGAGGGGGGAGTTCCTGCTGCGGGTGGGAAACGGGCCGCTCGCGCCGCTACGGAGCCGCCCGGTCGCGGCAGAAGCCGTACTCGAAGTACTCGCAAGTGCAGTCCGGCTCGTCGCCGACGCACGTGCCGCCGTCCGGGTCGGTGCAGTTGACGCCGACGTAGACCGGCTCGCAACCGTGATCGAGGCAGTCGGCCTCGTCGGCCGCGTCGGCGCAGGTAAACGGCGGCTCATCGGGGCACAGCGCCTCGGGAATGCACACGCCGGTGTAGCAGCCGTCGGCGACGCCCGGCAGCGTGCCGCTCGGGCACACCGGAGGGGCGATCTCGCACACGGCCGGCTCGTAGCAGTTGCCCGGATTGACCGGCTCGCAGCCGTCGGCGCCGCACGGCGTGCAGGTGTTGCGATCCTTGTCGCACTTCATGCCCTCGCCGCAGTCCGCGTCAGCCGAACACGTCCCGGTCTCCTCGCACGTACCGTCGACGCACACGCAGCCCTCGAGACACTGCGAGTCGTCCGTGCACGGCGACGGCACGCACGTTCCGCGATCGTCGCATTCGTAGCCCGGGCCGCAGTCGCCGTCGTCCGTGCACGTCCACGACCCGACGCACGCGCCGCTGGCCTCGTCGCAGTAGGTGCCGTACGGGCAGTCGGCGTCCGACGTGCAGAGCTCGCCGGACCCCTCGGGGACGCAGGTGCCGCGGTCGTCGCACACCATGCCGGCGCGGCAGTCGGCGTCTTTTTCGCAGAAGCCGGTCTCGACGCACGCGCCGTCCTCGCAGTAACAGCCGGCCGCGCAATCATAATTGTTGGAGCACTCGCCCCAGCCGCCGTCGCCGCCCGGGTAACAGTCGCCGTAGTCGTCGCAATACCAACAGCCTGTGTCGTCGCAGTACGTGTAGCCGCCGCCGCTGTCGTCGCGGTCGTCGAAGTAGATCGCGCACCCGCCGAGGGCGGCGCCCGCCAGCGCCAGGGTCGCAATGCTCAACAGCGTTTTCGGGGAGGTGGTCATGGTCGTGTCCTGTTCGTGCCTGTTGGACAAGGTGGCCGGGTTGCCGTTCCGGCGCAACCCGGTGCATTCGACGTGCCACTCTGGCAAGCCGCCGAAACGACCGGGGAGAGGCTCCCAGCGACGGCACGCGCCCGAGGGAGAATCGACACTCCCGCCCGAAGTCTGACAGCCGTGTCGCGAAACACCCGCGATCTTGCCGTCGTACGCGGGCGCGGACCGGGCCGCGCGCGAGCGTGCGCCGGCGGCGGGGCTCGCCGCGCGCCACGGGCCGCCGGGGCCACGGGACGACCGCCAACGACTGTTCACGATCGGGTGTCGCGCGAGGTTCACACTCCCGGGCCAGCGGTACGCCGCTCGCCGGCGCGGCCTCACCGGTCCGGCCCGCCGTCGAGCACCGCGCGGATCGTCTCCTTGAGCGTGTGCCGCGGTCGAAAGCCGAGTTCCCGCCGCGCGCGGCTGCCGTCGACCATGCACACGTAGCGGATGAAGTCGAGCTCCGGCACCGGGAACGACGTGAGTCCGAGCCGCCATAGCCCGGACAGCACCGGCTTCGCCAGCGGATGCGGGATCGGCACCGTCGGCTTGCCGAGTTCGCGCAGAATCGCCGACAGCGGCAGCTCGCCCGGCCCCGTCACGTTGAACACGCCGCGCGCCCCCGGGCGCAGCGCGCACACGATCGCCTCGACCACGTCGAGCTCGTGAATGACCTGGACCATCGGATCGAACCCGAGCAGCGTCGGCACGCGCGGCAGCCGCAGGTAGTTCGACGGCGCGTTGTGCACGCGCCCGAGGATGTGCACCGGGCGCAACACGACCGTCTCGATGTCCTGCGCCTTCCAGAAAAACGACGACACCATGTGATCGACCTCGACGAGGTCGCGCATCTGCGGCATCGCCTGCGCGCCGAGCAACGGCGCCTCCTCGGTGAGAAACTGCGCGTTGTCCGGCCGCGGTCCATATACGTTGGCCGACGACAGCACGACGACCTTCGGCACGCGGTACGTCTGGCAGTACTCGAGCAGCTTCGCCGTGCCGCTCACGTTCCACGAATACAGGTCCGCCGCGCGCGCGCGCGGCGCGTGCATGACGCTCATGTGGACGAGGGCGTCGACGTCCCCGGCGCGAAACACGTCGCGGGCCTTCTTCTTGCGCAGGTCGACCTGAACGTGGTCGACATCCTTCGGCCGGTCGGGAAACGGACGGCGATCGATGCCGACGACCTGCACGTCCGGCTCACGGTGCAGCCGGCGCGCGACCAGCCGCCCGAGCCGGCCGGCAATGCCGGTGACGACGATGCGCCGGCGGCGGTCGCCCGACTCGCAGCGTGCGTCAGCGGAAGACACCGGTGCGCTCCCGCAAGCCGATGTGGATCATCGACTGGATCGTGTTCTTGACGGCGCGCACTTTCTCCTCGAGTACGTCGTCGTCGTCGTCCGGGTCGCCGCGAAACCGCATCGGCTCGCCGAAGTACAGCCGGTACTTGACCGGCAGCGGGACGATCGGCACGAACGGCGGGTACGGCACGACCGGGAACGCGGGCATGTCAAGCAGCCGCGCCAGCGGACGCAGATTGACCGCGGGGGCCTGCTCCTCGGCGCCGATCACCGCGACCGGGACGATCGGCGTGTCCGTTTCGAGCGCGAGCCGCATGAACCCGAGCCCGAACCGCTGCAGTTGGTAGCGCTGCGAGTACGGCTTGCTGATGCCGCGGGCGCCCTCGGGGAAGACCATGATCGCCTCCTCGGCCTCGAGCAGCCGGCGGCAGTTCTCGGGCGTGCCGGTGATCTGCCCCCAGCGATTGAACCAGTACGACGCGAACGGCACGGTCGGCACGAACTTCTCGATCATCGACCGGACCATGCGAGGCGGGTCGAGTTCGAGGAACAACGCGGTGCCGATGACGAGGCCGTCGAACGGGAGCTGGCCGGAATGGTTGGCGACGATGAGCACCCGGCCCGCTCGGGGCACGCGGTCGATGCCGTGCGCCTCGGCGCGGAACCAGTGGCGATACAGCCACCGCGCCGCGACGAACCCGTACTTGAGGTGATTCCTGCTGAAGCCGAACGGGTCGTAACCGTACTCGTTTTGCCGGATGGTGAGCGCCCGCGTCTTCTGCTCGAACTCCGGCCCCAGCCGGGCGTCGACGAACTCGTCGCAGCGCTTGCGGAGCCACTCCAACGCGCCCATCGGCGGCACCGTAGCACAGCCGAGATTTGGTAGGATGCCGCCATGACCGCCGAGCCGCTGGTCGACGTTCGCTACCGTGGACTCCTGCTGGCGACGGGCGTGCCGCTGCGAGACGTGCGCCGCGCGTCCGCGTTCGTCGCGGTGGACGAGCCGATGCCGGTGGGCACGCCGGTCGACGTCGCGATCGACGGCGGCGTGACCTGCACGGCGCGCGTCGTCCACGTGCGGGAAAAGACGGACAGCGCACCGCACGCCGGTATGTGGATCGCCGTCGGGGACGACGCGCCGGACGAGGTGCGGGCGTGGTGGGCCGAGCACGCGACCGGCGACGACGAGGCGGCGGCAGACGCGCCGGCCGAACCGGCGGCGGCAGACGCGCCGGCGGCGCAGGAGGGCGACGCGCCGAACGAACCGGCGGCGGACGCGGCGGCCGAACCGGCGGCGGCGGACGCGGCGGCCGAACCGGCGGCGGCGGACGCGCCGGACGCGGAAGCGGCGCCGGACGCCGGCGCCGTGGCCGTGCCGCAAGCCGCGGTCGACAGCGGCGGCGCCCGCACCCAGATCATGTCCGCCGTCGACCTGGCGCAGATCGAAGCGCTCGCGTCGGGCGAGCCGTCGGGCGAGTTCGAGCGGCGCGCGGCGGAAGCCGCCGCCGCGGGCGTCACCGGCGCCGACCCGCCCGAGGCGGCCGACGCCGCGCCACAGCCGGATCCGGCGCCCGCCGAGGTCGCGGCCGCCGAAACCGCGCCGGCGTCGAAGCGCGCGCGGGGTCGCAAGCAAAGAACGACCGGCAATGGCGACGGCGGCGAATCGACCAAGAAACGCCGCCGCGGCCGGCGCAAAGGCAAGCGCAAGTCATAGCGCCAGCGCGGTCGTCACCGCGGCGCTGCCGACCGCGCGCGGCGGCGCCGCAGCCACCAGCGCGTCGCGAGCACCGCGGCGACGACCGCGAGCAGCGCCCACACGACGGCCGCGTACGTGCGCGCCCACGCCTGCAGCCGGTCGAGGTTCGCGCCGACCGCCGACCCGGCCGCGATGACGAGCGCGTTCCACGCCGCCGCGCTCAGCGCCCCGTAGCCGACGACCTGTCGCCACGTCATGCCGGCCATGCCCGCGGCGACGAAGAACAGTCCGCGCACCCCGGGCACGAACCGATTGACGGCGAGGTACCACGGCCCGTGCCGGCGAAACCGCGCGACGAGTCGGTCGACCGCGCGGGCCGCGTCCGCGCCCCGCCGCCGGGCGATCGCGCCGCCGACCCGGAACGCGACGAGCCCGCCGGCGACCGAGCCGACCACCGCGGCCGCGTAGACCGCCCAGAAACTCCAGCCGCGCGCGCTGATGAGAATCGCGCCGAACAGCGTTACAGTGTCGCCGGGAAATGGCGGGAACACGTACTCGACGGCGGCCGACGCGGCGAGCACGGCGAGGCCGACCGGGCTGTTCGGCTCGGTCAACATCGACAGGAGCCAGTCGGTGACGGAGTGGGCGTCCACGGTCGTGCCTCCGCGCGTGCGGCCGGGCGACACGGTAGCCGTCCCCGCACCGTCGAGTCCAGCGCCTGCCGACCGCCTCGCGCGCGGACTCGACCGGCTGGCCGGCCGCTACCGCGTGCGCACTGCCGACGACGTGACGCGCGCCAGCGACTACCTCGCCGGCGACGACGCGCGCCGCGCGGACGAGTTCAACGGCTACCTGCGCGATCCCGACGTCCGGGCGATCGTGTGCGCGCGCGGGGGCTACGGCCTGTTGCGCATCCTCGACGACCTCGACGCCGACGCGCTGCGCGCCGACCCGAAGCCGATCGTCGCGTTCAGCGACGGCACCGCGCTGCTGGCGTGGGCGGTCGCCGCCGCGGGCGTGCGCCCGATTCACGGTCCGGTCGTCACGCAGCTCGGCGATCTGCCGGACGAAGACGTCCGCGCGCTGTGCGATCTGCTCGAACGCCCCGAGCCGCCGCCGGCGCTCGCCGGCGACGGCGCGATCGGCGCGGCGGCGGATGCGGAGATCGACGGCTGGCTCGCCGGCGGCAACCTGACGCTGCTCGCGCACCTGGTCGGCACGCGCTACGCGGTCGACCTGCGCGGCGCCATCGCACTGATCGAGGACGTCGACGAGCAGCCGTACGCGATCGATCGCTACATGACGCGAATCGCGCTGGCGCGCGGGTGGGCGGGCTGTCGCGCCGTCGCGGCGGGGACGTTCGAGCGGTGCGGCGACAGCGGCGCGGCAGCAGTGGTGAACGAGCGGCTGCGCGCCTTCGACCTGCCCGGCGTCGCCGGCCTGCCGATCGGCCACGGCGCGCGCAACCGGGCCGTGCCGATCGGCGCGCGCGCGCGGCTTGCGCCCGGCCGCGCCTCGCTCGAGTTGCTCGAGGGAGCGGTCGCGTGAGCCGCGCGGTGCTGGCGGCGTGCGTCGCCGCGGTCGCGTGCGGCGACACCGGCGCGCAGCCGGACGCGGCGCCCGAGTTCGCGCTCGTCGCCGTCACGTTCAACACCGGAACCGGCCCCGACCTGCCGCACGACGGGCCGCCCGACGACGGCTACACGTCGGCCGACGCCGCCGTCACCGATCAATATTACGGCAACGGACTCGCGTGGACCGCGTTCGTCGACGACACCGCGCGGTTCTTCGCGCAGGTGCGCCCGGACGTGGTCGCGTTTCAGGAGATCTTCTACTCGGGCGACTGCGCCGCCGTGCCGCCCGACAAGCGCACCGGCTACGTGTGCGAAACGTGGGCCGAGGGCGACCCGACCGTCGCGCAGCTCGTGCTCGGCGCCGGCTATCAGGTCGCCTGCCATGTCGGCAAGCCGGACAAGTGCATCGGTGTGCGCCGCGCATTCGGCACGATCCGCGGCTGCGACGCCGACCTGTGTGTCGACGGCCTCGACGGAGCGCCGGTTGCCGGCTGCGGCAGCGGGTCGCGCGTCGGCCGGGCCGTCGTCGACCTGGCGGCGGGCGGTTCGCTCACGGTGGTCAACATCCACGGCACGTCGGGGCTCGCGCCGGAGGACACCGCGTGTCGCGTCGCCCAGTTCGATCAGGTGTTCGTCGATCTGGACGGCGCGCCGGCGGCCAACGGCGCGGTCAACCTCGTGCTCGGCGACCTGAACATCGACCCCGGCCGGTTCGCCGGCCAGGAGGCCAGCGCGACCCGGTTCGCCGAGTTCGCCGGCGACGGCAAACCGTTTCACTTCCTCACCGACGTCGGACCCGACGCGACCCCGACCTACCAGGGCGCGCTCAACATCGACCACGTCGTGTCCGACCGGCTCGCGGGATCGTGCTGGGCCGCCGGCGTCACCGACGGCCACCCGCCGGTGCACGAGGCCGTGTTCTTCGACCACGTGCCGATCGTGTGCACCGCGTTCGGCGCCGCGCCGTGACGCGCGCGGCGGCCGAGCGGGTCAGTGGACGACCGGGTCGTCGCTGTCTTCGATCTCGATCGTGCCGAACCGCTGCTCGTAGCGCTCGATGTTCTTGAGCAACGCGCGCAGCAGCCGCTTGGTGTGCTTCGGCGACGAGATGATGCGCGCGCGCACCTTGGCGCGCGCGTTGGCGGGCTGCAGGAACGCGAAGTCGAGCAGGAACTCGTTTTCCGTGTGGTTGATGAGCACCAGGTTGGAATAGACGCCCTGTGCGGTGTCGTCGTCCAGCTGCAGCTGAATCTTGGGCGTCGATTTCGGGGCGGGATCGGCGTCGGCCATGGCGCAACGGTACACCAGCCCGGGCAGCCCGCCGGAGCCGGGACCGTCCGGCTCGCAAAGGCCGGACCTTTTTGCTACCGTACGGGGGTGGGGTTTCGGTTCGACGAGGTCATGACGGGGACGTGGGCGCCCGTCGACGCGCCCGAGGACCGGAGATTCTTCCAATTTTCCGCCCATTTGCACGCCGCCTCGGCCCGGGCGCACCTGCGCGACCCGACGATGCGGCTCACCGGCGAGCTGCGCGCCGACGGGC
>RFGE01000332.1 GCA_003696105.1 Deltaproteobacteria bacterium
CGGCGCTCGCGGCCGCGGTCGGCGCGGCGCTCGCGCTGGCGGTCGGTGCGGCGGCGCTCGCGGTCCCGGTCGGCGCGGCGGCGGCGCTCGCGGTCCCGGTCGGCGCGGCGGCGGCGCTCGCGTGCGGGGTCGGCGGTGTGCTCGCGTCCGGCGCGGGTGCGCCCGTCGCGCCGGACGCATCGCGCCGCGCCCGCAGGTCGGCCCCGCAGTGCTTGCACCGGCGGGCAATGCGGTGGACGTCGCCGCCGCACGCGGGGCACGGCACGTAGAAGGAGTCGCGATCGGTCGCGGCCATGCGCGGAGTCGACCGCTCGGGCCGGGCCGCCTATTCCCGGCGGCCGCCCCGCGCGCGACGCAACGTCCGGCCGCTGTGGATTTGCCGAGCGCGGCCCCGCCCGGGCCGGGCCATCCGTTTTAAGCTGATGCGGTGGAGCGCACGCTCGAACCCGAGGTCATGGACACCGCCGAGGAGGCGGCGGACTACGATGCGATGGACCACTCCGAGCCGAATCGGGCGTTCGTCGACCGCCTGTTCGCCCTGGGGGCGCGCGGGCGCATGCTCGACATCGGCACCGGCCCGGGGCACATCCCGCTGCTCGTGTGCGAGCGCGACCCGGACGCACAGGTCGTCGGCGTCGATCTGTCGCGCCACATGCTCGCGGTCGCCGAGCGGCGCCGCGCGCAGTCGCCGCACGCAGCGCGGGTCACGTTCCGCATCGCCGACGCCAAGGCGCTCGACGAGCCGACTGGCGCCTACGACGCGGTGTTCAGTAACACGATCTTGCACCACATCCCCGACCCGCGGCCGTTTCTGGCCGAGGCCGCGCGCGTGTTGCGGCCCGGCGGCGCCCTGTTGATTCGCGACCTGATGCGTCCGGCCACGGAGGCGGAAGTGGACGCCCTGGTCGCGCGTCACGCCGCCGATTGCACGCCGCGCCAGCGCGAGTTGTTTCGCGCGAGTCTGTGCGCCGCGCTCACCGTCGACGAACTGCGCGCGATGGCCGACGAGGTCGGCCTGGCCCACGCGGAGATCGCCGTCGATTCCGATCGCCACATGTCGCTGCAGATCGCAGCAAGGGAGTGACACGATGGGACGCGTCCGCGAGTTTTCCGAGAAGTTGTGGAACGGCGACGAACAGTTCTCCGGCGACAAGAACCCGCTGTGGCTGTTCGCCGGACTCGAGGCGCTCGACGACGACCTCGCGTTTCTGTCGAGCTTTTCCAACGTCACGGCCATCCGCACGGGCGAGGGATTGGTGTTGATCGACACGGGCGGGCACCTGTTTGCGGGCGCCACGTTCGACGCGATCCGCCGATGGACGCAGGATCGGGTGCACACGGCGATCTACACCCACGGGCACGTCGACCACGCATTCGGGCTGGGGCCGTTCGAGCGCGCCGACGGCCCGGCCCGCGTGATCGCGCACGAGGCGGTGCCTGCCCGCTTCGACCGCTATCAACTCACCGCGGGCTACAACGAGGTGATCAACGCGCGCCAGTTCCGCACGCCCGGGATCCGGTGGCCGACCGAGTACCGCTATCCCGACGTGACCTACCGCGACACGCTGACCGTCGACGTCGGCGGCGTGACGCTCGAACTGCACCACGACCGGGGCGAGACGGACGACCACACGTGGGTGTGGTTGCCGCAGCGCAAGGCGATCTGCACCGGCGACCTGTTCATCTGGGCGTCGCCCAACTGCGGCAATCCGCAGAAGGTGCAGCGCTACCCGCGCGAGTGGGCGGCGGCGCTGCGCGCGATGCAGGCGCTCGGCGCCGAGACGCTGTTTCCCGGCCACGGGCCGCCGATCTTCGGGCCCGACCGCGTGGATCGCGCGCTCGGCGACACCGCGCGGCTGCTCGAGACGTTGGTCGACCAGACGCTCGCGCTGATGAACGAAGGCGCGCGCCTCGACGACATCTTGCACGCCGTGCGCGTGCCCGACGACCTGCTGTCGCGGCCCTATCTGCGGCCGGTCTACGACGAGCCGGCGTTCGTCGTGCGGAACCTGTGGCGGCTGTACGGCGGCTGGTACGACGGCAATCCGGCGCACCTGAAGCCGCCGCGCGATGCCGACCTCGCCGCCGAACTGGCGGCGCTGGCTGGCGGGGCGGCGGCGCTCGCGGCGCGGGCCGAGGCGCTCGCCGCCGAGGGACGGCTCGATCTGGCCGCGTCGCTCGCCGAGTTCGCCGCCTTGGCGGCGCCGGACGACGCCGGGGTCCGCGACGTCCGCCGCGCCGTCTATCGGGCGCGCGCCGAGCGCGAGACGAGCCTGATGGCGCGCAGCATCTTCCGCGCGGCCGCCGACGAGTAGGGCCGCGGACGCCCGGGGCGGCGGCGTCGTGGCCGGCTCGACCGCCGGCCGCGCGCCGGGCAGCCGCAGCGGGTCCGGCGAACGACGGGTGCGGTTCGCTGCACTCCGTCGCCGCGCGACGCCGGCGACCCGGTATCATCGGCAGCCATGGCACAGGACAACGTGTTGGTCCCGCTGCTCAGCGGGTTCGAGGAGATCGAAGCGGTCACGATCATCGACGTGCTCCGCCGGGCCGACATCCCGGTGATCGTGGCGGGCGAGCGGCCCGGGCCGGTCGAGGGTTCGCACGGCATCGCGATCGTGGCGACGACGGCGCTCGACGACGTGGACCCGGATCAGCTCGCGATGGTCGCGTTGCCGGGCGGCCTGCCGGGCGCGCAACACCTCGCGGACAGCGAGCGCGTGCGCGCGCTCCTGCGCGCCGTGCGCGAGCGCGGCGGCTACACCGCGGCGATCTGCGCCGCGCCGATGGCACTTGCGGCCGCCGGCGTGCATTCCGGGCACAAGGTGACGAGCTACCCCGGCTTCGACCGGTACCTCGAGGGCGCGCAGTACTGCGAGGACGCGGTCGTGGTCGACGACCGGGTGATCACGAGCCGCGGTCCCGGCACGGCGCTGGCGTTCGCGCTGGCGCTGGTCGCCGCACTCAAGGGGGACGACGTCGCGCGCGCGCTGGGCGAGCGGATGCTCGTCGCGCGCGGATGACCGGCGATCCCTGGAATCCCGACCAGTACGCCCGGTTTCGCCGCGAGCGCGCGCAGCCGTTTTACGACTTGCTCGCCCGCGTGCTGCCGAGCCCGAACATGCGGGTCGTCGACCTCGGCTGCGGCTCGGGCGCGCTCACCCGCGAGTTGCACGAGCGGCTCGGCGCAGCCGCCACCGTCGGCGTCGACGCGTCCCGCGAAATGTTGGCCGGCAGCGACCGCTACGCCGGCGACGGGGTGTCGTTCGTGTGCGCCGACCTGGCCAGCTACCGCGACGGCGCGCCGTACGACCTCGTGTTTTCCAACGCGGCGCTGCACTGGCTGCCCGACCACGCGAGTTTGTTCGCGAACCTCGCGTCGCGCGTGGCGTCCGGCGGGCAGCTCGCCGTGCAGATTCCGTGCAACGACACCTATCCGTCGCACACGGTGCTGGCCGAGGTCGCGCGCGAGACGCCGTTTGCCGACGCGCTCGGCGGGTACGTGCGCGAGAGCCCGGTGCTGCCGCCGTGGGCGTACGCCGATCTGCTGCATCGATTCGGGTTCGCGGAGGTCGACGTGTGGCTGCGGGTATACACGCACGAGCTCCCCGGGCCGGAGGCGGTCGTCGAGTGGGTCAAGGGGTCCACGCTGACCGACTACCGGCGGAGGCTGGCGCCCGACGTGTTCGACGCGTTCGTCGCGCGGTACCGGCAACGGTTGATGGACGCGCTGCCGGACGCGCGTCCCTTCGTGTTTCCGTTCCAGCGGCTGTTCGTGTGGGGCCGGCGCGGATAGGAGGCTGTTGCGCATAGCCGCTGGCTGCGGTCGCGATCTGCCGGCGATCTTCGGCGTACGTCCTCGCGCCCTTCGGTACCGTATGTTGATACGCGCCATTGCGCGCTACGGGCGTGCGCCGAACCTCGCCTCGCATCTCGCAACCTCGCTGGCGCGCCTCTACGCAACAGCCTCCTGGCGGCCGCGGGGCGCGGTGCACTCGGCGGACGGGGCGCGCGGCCACCCGCAGCGGAGGCCCGCCTCCGGGTTGATTGAGTCAAGTGATGCCCGCACCCG
>RFGE01000333.1 GCA_003696105.1 Deltaproteobacteria bacterium
ATGACCGTGAGAAAACCCGCTCACGCTGGGGTCATGATCGTGAGAAAACTCGATCGTCGGTGGGGTCATGATCCTGAGAAAACCCGTCATGGGATGGGGGCATGACCGTGAGAAAACCCGCTCAGGCCGGGGGCATGATCGTGAGAGATGACAACCCGCAACCGGTGCGGAAAGCTCAGCACCCACTGCCGGTACCTCGCCTCCGGCAGTCGCTCGTCCACCAGCCGCGCGGCCGTGTCCGCCATTTTTCTCCCCGCGCACGACGGACACACCGCGCGCCCTTTACACGAAAACGCCACCACCTCGTCCCGACCGCACCCCGCGCAGTGCACGCGCATGAATCCATGCGCCAGGATTCCGCAGTCGATGTACCGGCGAAACTCGTTCTCCACGTGCGCCGGGTAGCCGTACCCGCTGTCGCTGCGCTCTCGCACCTCCTCGAACAGCGTCTGTGCGTGCTCGCGCACCACGCGGTACAGCACGGTCTGGTCCGGACGCCGACGCTCGTACGACACGCCAGCGCCCCGCGACAAATCTCGGGCCGATCCTCGCGCCCTGCGACTCCGCGGACCTGCGCCGCACTTCGCGCTCCGGTGTCCGGCGGTCATGTTTTTCGGCGCGCGCTCCGGCGGCCGCTGGCGCGACTCCAAGCGAATGGGTCGCCTCCTATGCGCAGCCATCGCGTACGACTCGTTCCACCGCCGATGAAAGCTAGGGGCCACTGGCGTAGTGAACGCGGCCAGGAACATGGCCTCGTTCGGCTGGAACATCGCCGGACTGGTAAAGCGGCTTACGGAGACAACGTCCTCGCGAATAGGCAGCGTTTCGATCGTGCGATCGAGTCTTGACGCCCTTCACAGGCGCGTGCTAACCGCGTCGCTATGAAAACGACAGTCCCCCCCTGAAGTCGTAGTCACTCACCGCGGTGGACCGGCCGCCACCCGCTGCGAACCACCCTGCTCGTGGCGGGCGCAACCGCATTCATGGTCGGCGCGATGATAGCGGTCGTTCTGGCCACCAGCCGCGCCTCAGCGGCGCCCAGCGAGACGATCAACGTCTACGGCTGCCGGCCTGGCATGATCCAACTCGGAGATGGAGCCAACATCGTCTGCATTGATGTAGACCCCGGTGGTGACCCCGGTGGTGACCCCGGTGGTGACCCCGGTGGTGACCCCGGTGGAACCGAAGGCGTTGGTGGTGGACGCACCGGCAGCTATGAAGCCGGTAGCACCGAGTGGAAACGGTGCACCGCCGAGAACAGCAGAAAGAAAGCCGAGTGTGACGCCCCCATCCGTAAGCGTTACGAGCGCTGCTTCAAAGGCTGTCCCAACAACTGCACCGTGGTGAAGGATCCACCGGCCGGCAAGCCGTTCTTCGACTGCCAGCCGGATCCTCGGTGCGCTGCGGACTGCTGGGCAGACGCGCGGCCGGGCTACGAAGAATGTCGTCGGCAGTGGGAAGAGCGCCACGACGAGTGTCGACGCTGTTTTAGCCACCCGGAAAGGGAGCCGGTGTGCAAGAAATACTCATGAGTCGACCGTGGAAATGGACGTGGCGGCGCGCCGTCGTCGTACCCTTGGGGATCGTCGCGATCATGGTTGCGTGGTCGGTTTCGCATCGCGACGTTTCCTCCCGTCGGCCAGCGGAGACGTCGGCCCCGGGCGCCAATGTGGATCGCCCGACGCCTGCACATCCTACCGCGCGGCGACCGTCGGTTGCGCCAGGAGTTGCTCGGACCCACAGTCGCCTCACTCGGGAAGTCGCATCGTCAGCAGGTACCTCCCGCCTGACTCGCCGTGGCGAAAGCGAGAAGGCAGTCGAATCGCTACGCACGGTCCTCGCGCCGATCGTCCACAGCGACGCGCAGTGGGCCACCGTGATGCGCCTCGTGGACGACTACTGCATCAATCTACGCCAGTACGCGGAGGAGGTGGACGCTCCGGAACGGGAAGCCGTCGCCCGCACGACGGACGAAGTCATCAGCGAGCTGCTGCGGAGGGGCGTCGGCGATTCGGCCGAGGCGTGGCGACAGATCGATACGTTCTTGCGGCGTCGCGATGAACAACTATTGAGCGACCACTTCGCCGCCGAGAACCAGCTGTTCAACGAGCTCGTCAACGGGCTGGTCAACGAGGCTGGCATACCTGCGGCCGACGTCATCTCCATCGTTGAGCCAGGCGGTGCAGACAGCTTCGAGTCTCAGGTCTCCCGGGTGTGTGAGGAGTGGAGCACCGAGATCGAGTCGCCGACGACGGGCGACTGACGGTTCCACACCCTCGCGGCAACAACCGGCACCGCCAACGGCGACCTCACCCGCACGAGCGGACGGTAACTGTTCAGGCCCCCGGTTGAGTCGCGCGCGGCGGGGTGCGATTCGTGGAGCATGAAGACACGCACGAGCATCCCGGAGTTGGAAGTGCGTATCGACCCGAGGGGGTGCGAGCACATCGATGCGGCGCGATTGGCGGCGACCGCCGCGGTCGCGCGTGCGTTCGCGGCATCGACCGCCGGCCGGTCGTCGCGCGCGGCGCGGACGAACGCACCGGCGGCCAGGCGAGCACCGAGCCGGCGTCGCGCGCCCGAGGAGATCGCGGCGCTGGCCGAGCGGCTGCAGGCGGCCGTGCACGCGATGCCGGGCGCGACGATGGCCGTGCTCGCGAGGCAAGTGGGTTCGACTCCGCGCGAACTCGGCGTTGCCGTAGCGTGGCTGCGCCGGCAGGACCGCATCCGGTGCGCGAGCACACAAGCGCACGAGCCCGACCGCAGGCCGATGATCGCCATCGGCCGCGGGTCGAACGGCGACCGCAACACCTCCGAACCGCCCCGTCTGCTCCGCGATTGGCGCCTGCTGCTCGGCGATCGGCGCCTGCTGGTCCGCGATCGGCTCGTCTCTCGCCGCGACCGCGGCTTCGAGCTGCGCGCTGCGGTGGCCGCGTCCGACAAACCGCGTCGTTCACATTTTCGATCCCGCCTCGATCCTCACTGTTTTCGATCTCGCAACCGATCGACGTAATCCGACTTTCCGCGGCCCTGAACGGTTACGTTGCGTGCATGCGCGCCGGCGCGGTAGCGAGATGCGAGGCGAAGTTCGGCTCACGCCCGCAGCGCACGACGGCGCGTGTCAACATACGGTACCGAAGGGCACGAGGACGTACGCCGGGAAGATCTCCCGTAGATCGCGACCGCAGCCACGGGCCGTGCGCACCAGCCAGCTAGCGGGCGAGCAGGACGCCGGCGCCCGCGCCCGCGTTGTGCTCGTGACAGTAGTAGTCGTAGGCGCGCGGCGCGGACGGTTGCACCGAGAACGTCTGTCCGGGCGCGAGGGAGCC
>RFGE01000334.1 GCA_003696105.1 Deltaproteobacteria bacterium
AAGGCCGAGGCCCCGGCGGCGGCCGAACCTGCGAAGGCCGAGGCCCCGGCGGCGGCCGAACCTGCGAAGGCCGAGGCCCCGGCCGCGAAGGCCGAGCCCGCCGCGGCCGAATCCGCGCCGGCCCCGTCGGCCCCCTCCGTCCCCGGCGCCGCCGCGAAGCCGCCCGGGGCGGACGCTCCGGCGGCGCCCGCCTCCGCGAGCGAACCTCCGGCGGCCGAGCCGCCGGCAACGACGGCGGCGAACGCCTCCGCCGCGGCCGAAAGCGCGCCCGCAGCGGATCCCGGCGACGGCGCCGCCCGCGCGCCGACCCAACCGGGCCCGGCCCCCGCGCCCGACCGCGCGGCGACCGATGCCGGCCCGGCGCCCGCGCCGGCCCGGCGCCCCGCCCCCCGCGATACCGACGCCGGCTGGGACGAGTAGGAGCGGCCGCGGCGCGCGGCGCGCCTCGGGCGACGCCGGCGGAAGCGCGGGGAAGGCTCGACGAAGGCGCAGGGTGGATCCAGAACCCGGCGGAGCGACGCGGCAGGCGTCGGGGACGTGGCGTGGTCCGTGCCGCGTACGACGACCGCCCCTCGCCCGCGACCGCCCGTCGCCCGCCGCCCCGGCGCGCGCGACGGCTCCGCCGACCGCCAGCGGGGCTCCTCGCCGAGCGAGCGCCGGCGGCCGCTACTCCACCGGCATGCCGATGCGGTCCCACAACACGCCGCCCTGGGCCGACGGCTTGGCGGACCACCAGATGAACAGCGCGTTGCCCTTGATGTTGTCGACCGGCACGGGTCCCCACACGCGCGAGTCGCTCGAGTGCGACCGGTTGTCGCCCATCACGAACACGTAGCCCTCCGGCACCACGTAGTGCCGAGTCGGCGCGCAGGCGTCAGCCTCGAGGTCCGGCGCTTGCGGCGACGGTTCGATGCGGCCGACCGGCTCCATGTCCAGCCTCGCGGTGGACGACGGGGAATCGCGGCAGCTCGGCACGTGGCTGCCGGGGAAGTCGCGGTCGCGCAGCACGCTGTTGTAGGCGGCCGCCGGGTTTCGCTCCGCCCGCGCGACGAGCCGCGGCCGCAGCTCGCTGTGAATCGTCGTGTACGTGTGGCCGCCGAGGCTCTCGCGGTAGTGGCTGCACCGCAGCCGGCTCCAGCGCCGCGTCTCCTCGGAGTAGTCCCAATATTCGCACGGACCGTCGACGTACTCGGTCGGGACCTTCTCCCCGTTGACGTACAGGTACCCGCAGCGCACCTCGACCGTGTCGCCCTCGACGGCAACGATCCGCTTGATGAAGTCCTTGTCGGGCTCGCACGGGTTGATGAACACGACGACCTCACCGCGCTTCGGTTTGCGCCAGTCGAACAACCGGGTGGTCGTAAACGGGATGCGCGGCCCGTAGATGAACTTGTTGACGAAGATGTGGTCGCCGATCTCCATCGTCGGAATCATCGATCCCGACGGGATCTTGAACGCCTCGACGACGAACGCGCGCAACAGCAGCGCGATGACCACGGCGATCCCGATCGACTCGCTGTAGTCGCGCAGCGCCGACTTGCGCGCGCCCTTGAAGTGCAGCTCGACGAGGCGATCGAGCGCGTACAGGTCGTCGCGAATGCGGTCGCCGTCGCCGGCCGCCAGCGCGCGGTCGAGTCGCTCGGCCGCCGCGCGCACCTCGTCGCGCACGCCGTCGGGCACGCGGTAGCCGTGCCGGCGCAACGCCTTGCGCGCCTCGGCGAGCAGCTTGCGCGCCTCGCGGCGAACCCGTCGCTCCATGCGCTGGCTCGCCACGATCAATCCACCTTTAGCACCGCGAGGAACGCCTCCTGCGGCAGCTCGACGTTGCCGACCGCCTTCATCCGCCGCTTGCCCTTCTTCTGCTTCTCGAGCAGCTTGCGCTTGCGCGAAATGTCGCCGCCGTAGCACTTGGCGGTCACGTCCTTGCGCAACGCCTTGACCGTCACCCGAGCGATGACCTTGCTGCCGATCGCGGCCTGAATCGCGACGTCGAACATCTGGCGCGGAATCACGTCCTTCATTTTGACGCACAACTCGTGGCCGCGGTTGTACGCGACCGATCGATGGCACACGATCGACAGCGCGTCGACCTTGTCGCCGTTGACCAGCAGGTCGAGCCGGATGAGATCCGCCTTCTGGTAGCCGGCCGGTTCGTAGTCGAGCGACGCATAACCGCGCGACAGGGTCTTGAGCCGGTCGTAGAAGCCGAACACGACCTCCGCCAGCGGCAGCTCGTACACGAGCTGAACGCGCCCGGCCGCGTGGTAGTGCATGTCTTTTTGCACGCCCCGGCGCTCCTGGCACAGGCCGACGATCGGACCGACGTACTCCTGCGGCAGGTGGATCGACGCGCGGATGATCGGCTCTTCGATCGACTCGAACTTGCCGACGTCGGGGATGTGAGCGGGATTGTCCACCTCGCGCACCGTACCGTCCTTGAGCGTGACCCGATAGCGCACCGACGGCGCCGTCGTGATCAGATCGAGTCCGTATTCGCGTTCGAGTCGCTCCTGGATGATCTCCATGTGGAGCAACCCGAGAAAGCCACAGCGGAAGCCGAACCCGAGCGCGGCGGACGTCTCCGGCTCGAACGTGACCGCCGCGTCGTTGAGCGTGAGCTTGCCGAGCGCCTCCTTCAACTGGTCGTAGTCGGCCGCGTCGCTCGGAAACAACCCGGCGAACACCATCGGCTTGACCGTCTTGAACCCGGGCAGCGGCTCGGCGCACGGCGCGGACGCGTCCGTGATCGTATCGCCGACGCGCGCGTGCGCGATGTCCTTGATCGACGCGGCGACCACTCCGACCTCGCCCGTACCGAGCGAGTCGACCTCCTGCGGGTGCGGCGTGTAGACGGCGACGAACGTGCACTCGTACTCCTTGCCGGATGCCCAAAACCGCAGGCGCATGCCGCGCTCGATCTGCCCCGAGACGACCCGGCACAGGACGACGACGCCGCGATACGGATCGTACCAGGAGTCGAACACCAGCGCGCGCAGCGGCCCCGGGTCGGCCGGTGGCGGCGGAATGCGCTGCACGATCGCTTCGAGCACCTCGTCGACGCCCTCGCCGGTCTTGGCCGACACCCGCAGCGCATCCGTCGCGTCGAGTCCGATCGTCTCCTCGATCTCTTCGCACACCTCGTCGGGCCGCGCGACCGGCAGGTCGATCTTGTTGAGTACGGGGACGATCTCGAGGTCGTTGTCGAGCGCGACGTAGACGTTCGCGAGCGTCTGCGCCTCGACTCCCTGAGCGGCGTCCACCACCAGCAGCGCGCCCTCGCACGCGGCCAGCGACCGCGACACCTCATAGTGGAAATCGACGTGGCCGGGCGTGTCGATCAGGTTCAACTGATACGTCCGCCCGTCGCGCGCGGTGTACGCCAGGCGCACCGCCTGGGCCTTGATCGTGATCCCCCGCTCCCGCTCGAGGTCCATGCGGTCGAGCATCTGGTCCGACCGCTCGCGCTCGCTGACGGCCCCGCATCGCTCCATCAACCGGTCGGCGAGCGTCGTCTTGCCGTGGTCGATGTGCGCGATGATCGAGAAGTTGCGGATCAGCTCAGGGGGCGTGTGGGGCATACGCAAACCGGAAACGCGCGCGGAGCGGGTCGCCGCGGCGGTGCCCCGGCCGGGCCGAGGTTGCGCGGCGAGGCCGGGAGGCTACTCGGCCCGATCCTCGAACGCAATGGCCGTCTGCCCCGGCAGTACGTGGGCGTACTTCTCGAGCACCAGGTCGATGCCCTGGCGAATGTACTCGGCCACGGGCACCTTCGTCCGGGCGTGCAGTTCCTTGAGGCGCGCGTTCTGCTCCGGCGTGATGTAGACCGTGGTCGACAGCTTCTTGCGCGACATGGCGGACCGTACCATACGTGGCCATACGTGCACGGTCAACGTCGCGGCGGGTTGCCTCGTGTTCGCGCCGACGTTAGGCTTGCAGCCATGGAAAATCGCGTGGGGTTCGCGCTCGCAGCGGCCGCGGCGGCGTTCGTCGCCGGCGGCTGCGGCGGCGGCAGCAAGAGCGCAAAAACGGGCGGCGACACGCAGCAGATGGGGGCGTCGGAGTCGAGCGAAGTTCGCGTACCGCGCGTCGATCCCTCCCTGTGCGACACCGAAGGGAAGAAAGTCGCCACGTTCGACCTGAACCACGACAACAAGCCGGACGTGTGGAAGCTGTACAAGACCGTCGACGAGGGCGGCACGTCGCTCGATGTCCTCACCTGCAAGCAGGTCGACCTCGACCACGACGGGCGCAAGGACTACGTCATCACGTACGACACCAACGGCAACAAGCTCACCGAGGAGTTCGACTTCGACTTCGACGGCCGGTTCGACGCGCGCCACTACTTCGACGCCAAGACCGGGCGCGTCTACCTGGTCGAGCGCGACAGCGACTACGACCACAAGCCGGACATCTGGGAGAAATACACGAAGGACGGCGTGATCGAATCGGTGCGGCGCGACCGGAACGCCGACGGCAAGCCGGACGTGTGGGAGCAGTACGACGCCGGCTCCCTCACCGCCATCCTGTGGGACGACGACTTCGACGGGCGCGTCGACCGCAAGGACGAGGCGAAGAAGGCCAAGGCGGCGCCGACACCGGCGCCGGCCGACGGTGCCGCGCCCGACGGCGCGCAACCCGGCGGCGACGAACCCGCGCCGGCGCAGGACGGGGCGCCGGCGGGCGACGACGCGGCCACGGCCGGCCAGGGCTGACGCCGCGGGCGCGGCCGTCGTTTACACTCGGCGCGATGCACGTCCGCGCCCTCGCGATCGCCGCCGCCGTCTGCATTGCGGTCGCCGCCGCCCCCGCCGCCGGCGACCCGGTGCGCTACGACCTGCCCCGCGTGTTGGCCGCCGCGCAGCGCGGCCCCGCCCTGCGCGCGGCGGCGGCGGCCGCCGCCGAGGCGCGCGCCGCGCGCGACGAGGCCCGCGGGCGCCGGCTGCCGCGCGTCGAGGTGCAGGCGTTGGCCGCTCCGAGCCCGGAGATCCGCTGCCTCGACGTGGCGTGTACCCAGACCGCGCCCGAGGAGGCCAGCGTCGACTTTCGCGGCGTGTTCGGCCGGGCAGAGATCCAGCTCGTCCAGCCGCTGTTTACGTTCGGCAAGCTCGACGCCGCGGCGCGCGCGGCCGACCACGCCATCGGAGCGGCGCGCGCCGCCGGCGACGCCGCGGCCGGCGACGTCGCCGTCCTCGCGGCGCGGGCGTACTACGGGGTGAAACTGGCGCGCGAGACCCGGTGGATGCTCGAGGAGGGGCGCGAACGGCTCGACGGCGCGCTCGCCAAGGTCAACGACCAGCTCGCCGCCGGCTCGCCGGACGTGACGCTCCAGGATCGGTTTCGCCTCGAGGTGCTCGCCGCGGAGGTCGACACCCGGCTGGCGACCGCGCGCGAGCGGGAAGCGGTCGCGCTCGCGGGCCTGCGGGCGCTGGTGGCCGACCCGCGCGCGGACGTCGACGACGAGCCGCTCGAGGCGCTCGCGTTCGACGCCGGCAACGCCGACGCCGCCGCGACCCGCGCCCGCGCGGCGCAGCCCGAGGTACGGACGGCGGCGGCGACCGCCGCGCTGGCCGAGGACGCCGCGCGCGGCGAGCGCGCCCGCTACTTCCCCGACCTGGTCCTGATCGGCGGCGTCGCGGTCGCCCGGGCGACCTCGGTGGACAACCCGCCGTCGGCGTTCGCCAACGATCCGTACAACACGACGTCGGCCGGCCTCGGGCTCGGCCTGCGCTGGGCGATCGACCCGTTCGCGCAGCCGGCCCGCGTGCGGCGCGCCGAGGCCCGCGCCCGGCGCGCCCGGTGGCTCGCCGAGGTGGCGCGCCAGCGGGCCGACTACGCGGCGCGGGCGGCGTACGAGGCGCTCGCGCGCGCCGGCGAGCGTGTCGACATCGCGCGCGCCGGCGAGCGAAGCGCGCGCGCGTGGCTCGCGTCGGCGCTGCAGTCCGACGCCGTCGGCGCCATCGACGCCAAAGACCTCGCGGACGCCTACCTGGCGTACTTCACGGCCCGCGGCCGCACCCTCGAGGCGCTGCACGCGTGGAACGTGGCCGTGTTCGAGCTGCAGCGGGCCACCGGCGCCCCCGTCGTCGGGGCCCCGGCGGGCAAGTGACCCACGGCGTGCCCGGCCCAGCCGCGGGGCGCCACCCCGGTTTGCGCGGCGCGGGCTCGTCTCCGCCCGCGATCGCGGCTACGGTAGCGGTCGCAGCCGCGCGGTGAATCGCGCCGGCGTCTGCCCCGTCCAATCCGCATCCCATTGGGTGACCGACCATGCCTCGATCCGCCGCTGTCATCGCCCCCATCGCCGTCGTCGCCGCCCTGTGCGCGCGGGCGCCCGCCGCCCGCGCCGGCTCCGCGACCGACGCGGTCCGCTCGGCCAACGACACGATGAGCCGGCTGTTGCGCGCCAAGGTCACCCCCGGTTCCCCCGCCGAGAAAAAGCGCGCCGAGCAGGTCGTCGACCGGCTGCGCAGCTTCCTCGACATCGACGAACTCGGCCGCGCGGCGCTCGCCGATCACTGGGGCAGCCTCACCGATGCGCAAAAAAAGGAGTACCTGCAACTTCTCCGCGCACTGATCGAGGCCAACTACGTCAAGGGGCTGCGCGCGCGGCTCGACTACCGCGTCGTGTACACCGGCGAATCGGCCAAGGGCGACCGCGTCGTCGTGTCCACCGAGGTGCGCACCAAGCGCAAGGGCCGGCCGGTGTCGATCGGGATCGACTACGTGCTGCGCCGCGAGGGCGCCGGCGAGTCGTCGTGGCGCGCCGTCGACGTCGTCACCGACGGAGTCGGGCTGGTCGAAAACTATCGCGCGCAGTTCAACCGAATCATCCAAAAGGAGGGGTTCGACGGCCTGCTGGCGCGCATGCGCAAGAAGCTGGCCGCCGAGCGCAAGTAGCCCCGGGCCGCAGCCTGGCGTCGCCGCGGGCCCGTGCTACCTTCGCGCCGGTGCCCCGCGCGATCCCCACGTTGGCCGCGGCGCTGATCGCGGGCGCATGCGGCCACCGCCCCGCTCCGAATCCCGAGGCTCCGATTGGCGGCGGCCCGGCGCCGTCCGCACCGCTCGCCGACGCGTGGTACCTGCCGGGCGAGCAGCTCGCGTGGGATCTCCAGTGGGGCCGCGTCCGCGGCGGCACCGCGCGGCTCGCGGCGGGCGCCCCGGGCCACTTGGCCGGCGCGCCCGCCCTGTTCGTGCACAGCGCCGCCGAGTCCGGCGACGTCGTCTCGATCGTGCGGCGCGTTCGCGACGAACTGACGACCGCGGTCGACCTGCGCTCCGGCGCGCCGCTGCGCAACGAGGAGATCCTCGAGATCGGCCGGAAGCGGCGGCGCGTCCGCGCCGACTTCTCCGCCGGCGAGTTCCGCGGGGCCGACCGGGTGGCCGGCGACGGCGAACACACCTGGCGCCAGCGGGCCGTCGCCGGCGGCGGGTTCGACGACCTGCACACCGCCCTCGCGCGGCTGCGCGCGTGGGAGCCGCCGGAGACGGCGCGCGGCGCGCTGGTCGTCCAATCGGGACGCAACGTCTACCGCGTGGAGGTCGTCGCGGCCGGCGGCGAACGCATCGACACGCCGGCCGGCGCGTTCGATTGCCGGCGCATCGACGGCACGGCGACCCTCGCCGCCGATGCCGGGCGGCCGCCGGCGCGCGCCGTCCGCCGCACGTTCCACGTGTGGATTTCTGCCGATCGCCGGCGACTGCCGGTGCAGATCGCGGCCGACACGTCCTTTGGCCAGGTGCGAGCGGCGCTCACCGGCTACCGCCAGCCCGACGCCGGCGCGGCGATCCGCGTCACGTCGGCGTCGCCACGAGCGCCGATCGCACCGTCTCGCGAAACGCGCGGCGCTCCTCGGCCGTGAGCGCGATCCACGCGCCGAGGCTGTAGCCGGCCATCCAGAAAAACAGGATGTCGAACACGAACCGCGGCGCGACGACGACCGCGCCGAAGGTCGTGACGAAGAAGCCCGCGATCGCGACGCGCGCAGCCGTCCGGTGCCGGCGCGCGATGTGGTGGTTCGGGAACGGCAGGTACGTCAGGGTGGACCAGCACAGGATCGGGATCAGCGCGACGCCGAGCCACAGGCCCCCGGGCGCGTAGGGGGCCAGCGACGCGTTGACGTAGGCGATCGACAAAAACCCCAGCACGCTGCGCGGCAGGCCGGCCCAGATCCCGGCGAACTTGACCGGCCGGACGATGTTGCGCGCGTGGCGCACCGACGCCGCGACGACGATCGACGCCGCCAGTGCGCCGGCCAGCACGTGGCCCCACACGCCCGGCAACAACGCGGCGTCCCGGTACACCGTGTAGACGACCGTCGCCGGTGCGATGATGTGGGCGTTGTGGTCGGCGATCGTGTCGTACTCCGCGCCGAACGCATTGGCGCTGCCGAGCTTGCGGGCGACCCAGCCGTCGAGCGTGTCGCCCAACAGATAGCCGAACAGGATCGCGAGGCCTGCCTCGTACGGCCGCCCGTCGATGCACAGGGCCATCGCGGCGACCCCGCCGAGGATGTTGATCGTCGTAAAGACGTCCTTGACGCCGAACATGCGCGGCGCAGCGCGCCGCCGCGCCGGGGCCGGCGCACCGTGAGCCACGCGCTCGGTCACGCGGTCTTCGGCAGGACGTCGTCGACGGCCGGCACGCGCACGTCCGACAGCGGCGCCGGCCGCGCCTCGAGTTCGAAGTCGCACAGGTGCTCGAGCTGCTCGATCTTGCGGCCCTCGAACGGCGTTCGCATGAACGCATCGATGATCTGCGCGTTGACCGCGAGCCCGGCGCTCGCCGCGAGGCATAGCACGTTGGCGTTGTTGATGATGCGCGCCATCTCCGCATCCTCGGCCGACACGCAGCGCGCGGCGTAGATGCCGCGGAACTTGTTGGCCGCGATGGACATGCCCATCCCGGTGCCGCAGCACAGCACGCCGACGGCGTCGGCAGCCCCCTGCACGCGCTCGCACACCGCCCGCGCCGACGTGAGGTAGTGCAGCGCCCGCTCGTCGACGGCCTCCTCCACCGGCCCGAACCGCGACAGCAAGTCGACGTACTCGCGCCGCTCGTCGAGCAGATAGCGGTCGTACCCGAACACGATGCGCTTGCCCCGGTGCGCTCCCAACTGGCGGATCACGTCCCTCGCTTGTACCAAAGTGCCCCGCGGGGAAGCAACTCGTGTTCCACGGTGAGCCCCGTGCGGTTACGCGAAGTTGCACCCGGACCGTTCAAAATCCACCGGCCCCGGGCGTCGAACCTTCACCGCCCGGCCGCCGCGCGATCGTCCCGCGACAGCGCGCGCGACAGCGCGTCGCACAGGCCGTCGACGTGCGCGTCGTCCAGATGGCCGATCGTGCTGACCTGAAAGTGGCTGTCGTCGCCGGGGATACCGTAGAGCACGAAGTAACCGGCCTCGAGCAGCCGCCGCGACAGCTCGGGATAGCCGAGGCCCGCCGGCAGCCGGAAGTTCAAAACGACCCCCGACCGATAGCGCGGATCGAGCATCGCCGGCGCGCCGAGCCGTTCGAGGTGCGCGCGAATGCGGTCGAGCTGGCGCTGAATCCGGGCCATGTGCGCGTCGATGCCCACCTGTTCGAGGTGCGCGCACGCGGCGTGCAGCGCGGCGTGCAGCGCGACCGGTTGCGCGAACCGCGGCTGGCCGTCGGCGCGCTGGCGGTCCAACTCCGCGATCAGATCGAGGTAGTAGCCGCGCGCCGGCGGCGCCGCGCGCAGCGCATCGGCCGCGTCGCGGTGGACGAACGCGATGCCGATCCCGGGTGCGGCCATGAGCGCCTTGGCCGACGATGCGATCGCGATCGCCGCGCCGGCCGCCTCGAGGTCGATCGGGTACGCATAGGCGCTCGAGATGACGTCGACCCCCACGGCGAGCCCGCGCTCGCGGCACACCTGGCCGATGTCGCGCATCGGGTTGACCATGCCGACGCGCGTCTCGTGGCTGACGTAAAACAGCCAGCGCACGCCGCCGGCGGCGTCGAGGCGCGCGGCGAGCGCGCCGGCGTCGATCGGGCGGTCGTCGGGCAGGTCGATGATCGCGCAGTCGAGGCCGTTGGCGCGCGCTTGCGCCGCCGCTCGCGCGCCGAAAAACCCGTTGGTCGCGACCGCGCCGCGGCCGAGCCGCGCGAGCGCCAGCAGCGCGGCCTCGTTGGTCCCGGTGCCGGTCGCCGTGACGAGGGCGACGTCGTACGGCGCGCCGTCGCGCAGGCCGACGAGCGCCTTGAGCCGCGCGACGGTCTCGGCGAACATCGCGCAAAACGCATCCTGCCGGTGGTAATTGCACGGCGGATTGGCGAGATTGTGCGCCACCGAGGGCGGCATGCGCACCGGACCGGGAGTGAACAGGATCGGCTCGTTGCTGGACACGACGTGGCCTCTTCGGGAGGCCGGGTCATATCACGGGGCCGGTCCCGGCGCACGGGGGAACCGCGGGTGAGCGACCCGCCTCGCATTCGCGCGGACGTCAACCGCGGCCTCGCGTGGATCGGCCTCGCCGCCGGCTGGGTGTCGGCGCTCGACATCCTGGCCAACGTGATCATCCTCGCGCTGTGGGTGTCGCCGCGGGAGTACGGCGTGGCCGCGCTGGCGATCACGCTGTACCCGGTGCTCGACCTCGCCGCCGACCTGGGCCTCGCGTCGGCGGTGATCCAGCGCGACGACCACACCGACGACAAGATCGCGACGGTGTTCTGGCTCAACCTCGCGATGTCGGTCGCCCTGTTCGCGGCGCTCGGCCTCGCGGGGGCGCCCGCGCTCGCGGCGCTGCACGGCGAGCCGATGGTCGCGTCGCTGCTCACCGCCTACGGCGTCAAGCTCGTGTGGCAAAACACCTACCAGATCCCGAAGGCGCTGATGCGCCGGCAACTGCGGTTCAAGGAGGTCGCCGGCGTCCGCGCGATCGCCAACGTGCTCGAGTTCGCGGCCAAGGTCGGGTTTGCCGCGGCCGGCGCCGGGATCTGGTGCTTCGTCGCCGGGCCGCTGGCGCGCGAGGTCGGCTGGGCGGTGGGCATCCAGTGGTGCGAGCCGTGGCGGCCGCGGCTCGCCCTGCGCCTGCGCGCCGCGGCCGGGTGGGCCTGGTTCGGCGTGCGCGCGTCGGCCAGCCAGATCCTGTTTCACATCTACACGAACCTCGACTACCAGGTCGTCGGCTACTGGTTCGGCCCGATCGCGACCGGCTACTACCGGCTCGCGTACGACGTCGTGCTCGAGCCGTGCCGCATCCTGGCGCACATCGTCAATCAGGTCGCGTTTCCGGCCTACGCGCGGCTGCGCCGCGACCGGCCCGCGCTCGTCGCCCAGTTCCTGTCGCTCACGCGGCTCAACCTCGTGGTCGTGCTCGGCTTCCTCGCCGCCGTGGTCGTGGCGGCCGACGATCTGATCGGCGCGCTGTGGGGTGCGCGGTGGCTTCCGGCCGTCCCCGGTGTCCGCGTGCTCGCGATCGTCGGCGCGCTGCGCGCGATCAGCTTCGTGATCCCGCCGCTGCTCGAGGGCATGGGCTATCCGGGGCGCAGCCTGCTGTACAACGCGATCGCGTCGGTCGTACTGCCCGCGGCGTTCGCGGCCGGTGCCGCGTGGTTCGGCGACGACCTCGGCTACCTGTCCGTGGCGTGGGCGTGGGTCGCCGGCTACCCGGTCGCGTTCGCGGTGCTCGCGGCGATGGCGCTCGCGGCGCTCGACCTGTCGGCTGCCGTCTACGCGCGCAAGATCGCGGGCGTGTTCGCGTGCGCCGCGGCCGCCATGGGCGCGGCGGCGGCGGCGCGCTGGCTGGCCGGGCCGCTGCCGCCCGCGGCGCGGCTGGCGGCGACGGTCGTCGCGCTGCTGGTCGCCTACGCCGGCGCCCTCGCCGCCTGGCAGGGGATCACGCCGAAATCGGTGGCCGCGGCGCTGCGCGACGCACCGTGAGCTGGAGCGCGCCGGCCGCGGCGCCGCACGCCGCCGATCCCCGCGTGCGGCGAACGCCGGCTACGCGGTCCCGCGCGCGCGCAGGATCCGCTCGGCCCGCGCGAGCGCGTCCGGCGTGTCGACGTCCTGCCAGAACGCGTCGCCGACGTCGACCACGCGGGCGCGGCCGCGCGCCGCGAGCCGGCGCACGCCGTCGGACAGCGAACAGTCGCCGCGCGCGTCGAGCTCCTCGCGCAAACAGGCGAGCAGCGCGTCGCCCACCGCGAACACGCCGCAGTCGATGGCGTCGTAGTCGGCCAGCTGCTTGCCGATGTCGACGATGGCGTCGCCGTCGGTGCGGACCTTGGTCGCGTCGTCGATGTCGTACACGTCGTCCACCCGGCGATCGACGCACAGCCACAGGTCCGCGCGCGCCATGTCGGCCGCCGCGGCGAGCCGGGCCACCGACGCGTCGTAGACGTGGTCGGCCATCGACAACACGAACGGCCCGTCGACCGCGCCGCCGGCGCACAGCACCGACACGCCGTTGGCGAGCTGGTAGTCGGGGTTGTCGATCCAACGAACCGTCACGTCGAGCCCCGCGACCACCGGACTGGCCGCCACCGCCGCGACCAGCGCGTCGCCCATGAAGCCGCGCACCACGTAGACGCGGTCGATCCCGGCGGCCGCCAACGTCCCGATCGTGCGCACGAGCAGCGGCTGGCCGGCGACCTCGTGCAGCGGTTTCGGCAGCGCGTCGGCGTCGTCGCCGCGAATCCGGCTGCCGAACCCGGCCGCCAGCACGACCGCCTGCCGGATCACGCGGCCCTCCGGCCGCCCGCCACCTCGGGTCGGGCCCGCACCAGCTGCACGCAAAACGCGACCAGGAACGACACGGCGCCGGCGGCCGAGATCGCCAGCACGGCGTCGAGCCGCCCCGCCGCGGCGAGCGCGCAAAACAGCGTCACCGCGAAGTCGCGCTTGAGCAGCTTGGGGACGGCCGCCTTGACCCGCGGCCAAAACCCGCGCGGGCGCGCGGACAGGAACTCGGCGCTCTGAAACGCCCACGGGATCGCCGCCAGATCGCCCGACCGGTACACCGTCGCGATCAGGTAGTACTGCGACAGCTGGGTGATCGCGAACGCCGCGACCGCGACGCTCCACACGGGCATCGCCCAACCGACGCCGGCCGCCTGCAAGTTCAACATGGTGCCGGTCCAATAACACACGTTGGCCGCGTCGTCCGTGACCGTGTCCATCCACTGGCCGACGCGCGAGAACCGGCAGGTGACGCGGGCAAGCTCGCCGTCGACGCCGTCGAGAATGGAGCCGAGTTCGACCCACAACATGCCGGCGACCCCCGCCCAGTAGCCCCCGCGCGCCAGCGTGATCCCTCCCATCAGGGCCGCCGCGAACGCCAGCAACGTGATGTGGTTCGGCCGCACCGGCGTGCGGGCGAGCATCCACGTGATCGGGAGCGACAGGTGGCGGTTGATCGCGCGCGCGGCAAACCCGTCGGCGGCCTTGCGCAGCGACCGGATGAGCTGCCACTCGGCCCGGCGCAGCGACCGGCGGTCGACGACCGGCGCGCAGAAACCCAGGTACGGCGGCTCCGCGTCGACGACGCGCCCCTGCGCCCGCAGCGCCGCGACCGCGCGGCGCAGGCCGTCGGGCCGCGCAGCGGCCGCCGCCAGGTCGCGCGCGACCTGGCGCGACGCGGCGAACGCGCCGTCGAAGTCGTCGCCGGCGATCGCGCGCAGCGGCGCCGCCGGCGCGGCCGCGAGCACCTGGAACGTGTCGCGGTGGACGACGCGGTCGGCGCGCGCGACGAACACGTCCCCGGCGCCGCCGGACAGCGCCTCCGGGTCGCGCACGAGCGACAGCGCGCAGCCGGCCAGTCGCGGATCGGCGGCGAGCGGCGCGAGGTCGGGCGGCGGCGCGTCGCCGTACCACACCACGATCGCGCGGGCGCAGCCGGCGCGCGCCAGCTCGCACGCGTGGCGCAGCACCAGCGGCAGCCCCGCGCAGCGCGCCAGCGGCGACACGCCGGGCGGGCGCCCGTCGACCGCGCCGGCCAGGATCCAGCCTTCGGTGGGAGTGTCGGTCATGTCGCAGCCGTCCGGCCCGTGTATCGCCCGGCGCCGGCGAGATCAACCCCCGCCGTCGCGCGGCCGCGTGCGCAACAGCAGCGCGGGCGCCAGCGCGAGCGCCGCGGCCACGCACGCGAACTCGCCCAGGATCGCGGCGAGGCCGAACGAGCGGATGCCGCCGGACGCGGACACCAACAGCGACCCGTAGCCGACGATGGTCGTAAACGAGCACAGCAGGACCGCGCCGCCGGTGGTCGCCAGCGCGCGCCGCGGGTCGTTGCCGGTCTGCTGGCGGAACCGCGCGACGATGTTGACCGAGTAGTCGACGCCGAGGCCGATGGTGAGCGGCAGCGCGATGAAGTCGATGACGTTGACCTCGAGCCCGACGGCGGACACCAGCGCGATCATGCCGAGCACGCCGATCGCGGCGCACGCGACGGTGACGGCGCCGTAGCGGCCGAAGCCGACGACGACGCCGACCACGAGGATCGCGCCGAGGAGCGCCACGACCGTCGCTCGCGGGCCGTCGCGGTACATCGCCGCGACCATGTCGGCAAAGATGAACGACTGGCCGCCGACGACCGCGCCCGCCGGCAGCGGCAGTTGGCGAAACCGGCGCGCAAACTCCATGCGGTGGCGCACGTTCCACGTCTTGAACCGCAGGCTCGCCGTCGCGAGGATCAGGCGGCCGCGCGTGCCGTCCCGCTCGATGAACGGCCACGCCAGCTCCTCGGGCACGTCCTCGTCGCCGAGCGGGCGCAGATCCGCCGGCGGGCGCAGCCGGTCGACGAGTTCGCGATCGTCGGGATCGAGCGCGGCGACGGCGTCGTCGGTGAGCAGGGCGCGGATGTCGGCGAGCACGGCGAGCTTGTCCTGCTGGCGATCCGGCAGCAGGTCGTCGAGCGACCGCACGTCGTGCAGCAGCTTCTGGTCGTCCGGCACGCCCTCGTCGGCCGCGCGCATCACCGCCACCGCCACCGGCACGTCCTCGCGGCGCTCGAGCCCGACGACGAACCGCTGGGTGAGACCGCGCTGAAATTTGGTGGTGAACCGCTCGTCGATCTTGCGGCTCCACGCGAGCGACTCGGCCGTCTCGGTGCCGCGCGGCCGCAGGTTGCTCCAGTCCTCCTGCAGCGGGTCGGACAGCACGTAGTGCGCGGTCGCCGCCGCCGCCACGACCGCGACGGCGACGCCGATGCGCGCGACGCGGTCGAGATCGCGCGGCAGCACGCGGGCGAGCACGTCGCCGACGGCCGGCGCGCGCGACGCCCGCACGCGACCGGCGCGCCACAGCACGGCCAGCCCCGCCGGCAGCACCGCGAACGTGGCCAGCCAGCAGGCGACCATGCCGACGAAGCCGATCACGCCAAAGTGGCGGAAGCCGCGGAAGTCGGTGATGACGAGCGAGCCGTAGGCGACCGCGGCCGCCAGCGACGCCGCGAGGGTGCCGTGCGCGGCGCCGGCGATGGACCGGCCGAGCGCCGCGACCCCGCGGGCGCCGGCGCGCAGCTCCTCGAAGTAGCGCGCCAGCAGGATCAGCCCGGGGTTGATGCCGTTGCCGACCACGATCGCCGCCAAAAACGCGGTCACGAGGTTGAGGTGGCCGATCGCCAGCCGCGCGAACCCGAACGTCGCCAGCGTGCCGATCGCGAGCGCCCACAGCGACGTCGCCACGGGCAGCACCGACCGGTAGTACAGCACCAGCGCGATCGCGCAGAGGACGGCGGTGATCACCGCGGCCTGGGTCATGCCGCGGACGATCGCGCGCTGCTCGTCGAGGTTCTTGACGATGTTGCCGGTGACGCCGGCGTCGACCCCCGGCATCTCCGCGCGCACCTGGTCGACCAGCGCCGACAGCCGCGCGACCAGCCGCGCGCCCGGGCCGAGGTCGGACGACGCGAACGCCGTGCGCACGATCAAAAGCTGCAGCGCGCCGTCGTCGGACACGAACCCGGCCGGGGCGTTCGCCTTGGCCTCGGCCTCGTCGAGCCGCCGCCGCAGGTCCGCGACGCGGTCGTCGAGGTCGCGGTCGGCGGCGGCGTCGTCCTCGTCCTCGAGCGAGATGTAAAGCGGGTTGGCGGCGAGCTTCGCGCGCCGGATCGCGTCGCGGAGGGCGTCGCGCGCCTCGACGAGGTCTTCGAGCGGCGCGAACAAAAACCGGTGCTGCCAGAAGTAGCGGCGGACCGGCCCGTCGTCGTACACGACCGCCTCGACTCCGAGGTCGGCGAGCGCCTCGATATGCTGCTGCAACCACCGCGTCGCCCGCTCGCGCACCGCCGGATCGGCCGCCTCGACCACGACGAACACCGACCCGAACGCGCGCGCGCGGCGCTTGAGCACCTCGAGGTCGCGCACCGACTTGGCGCTCGGCGGCAGCAGGTTGGACAGGTCGGGCCGCAGCGGCAACTGCGCGGCCAGCGCCCCGCCGGCGATCGCGACCGCGAGGCCCGCGGCCAGCACCCACCCGCGGCGCCGGTCCACCCACGCCGCGTAGCGCGCGGCGAGCCGGTCGACCCGCCCGCTCACCGGTCGACCACCGCCGCGGCGGCGCGCGCCGGCCGCGCGAGCAGCACGGCGACGCGCAGCCAGTGGACCGCCGCCGTCACCGCGGTCCCGACCGCGATGATCCAGAAGCCGACTCGCGGCGCGCCGAGCGCCAGCGCGGCGGCGAAGTAGGCGAAGTTGGTGTTGCGACGCGCGCCGACGAACCGCACCGCCGCGTCGATGCGCGACGCCTCGTCGATCATCATGCCGCGCCGCACGCGGAAGAACGTGTACGCGGCGTTGTCGGCCGCGTAGGCGGCCAGCCACAACAGGGCGCCCCACCCGATCGCGGCGTCGGCCAGTCCGCCGGACAGGTGCCACGCGAGCGCGCCGACCCACGCGATCTCCGACAGCGCGTCGAACACGTGCTCGAGTTCGCCGACCTTGCTGGTCTTGAGCTGGACCCGCGCCTGGCGGCCGTCGAGCCCGTCGAGGATCGAGTTGGCGAGCGCGGCCGCGAGGCCGAGCCACAGCCTGCCAGTTGCAAATGCAACTGCCGCCGCGACCGCGGCCACGTTCGACGCGAACGTGATCTGATTGGGCGTCACCCGCCACTCGGTCACGTGGTAGCTCAGCCACGTCTCGACCGGCCGGTTGACCAGCAGCACCCACCACTCCATGTGGCCCTTGCCGCCGGCGGCGGCCAGCAGCCGGCGCGCGCGCCGAACGTCGGTAGAGGTGCGGACCCGCAGCCAGTAGGGGCGCAGCTCGCGGCGCAGCGCGCGCGAGTAGCGCGGCAGGTCGTCGATGTCGACGCGCGCGTCGTCCGGCGCGACGGCGGCGGCGACGTCCGGCAGCGCGGCCGGGTCCAGGCGCGCCGCCGGCACGCGCGCCACGCCGACGGGTTGTCCGCGGTCGACCAACTGCGTCGGCCGGCGCCACGACGCCGCCTCGACCAACAACCGCGGGTCCAGCAGGACCGACGCATCGACCAGCACGACCTCGCCGGCATCGGCGACTGCGGCGGCCAGCGCCGGCTCGCCGGGCACCCACACGCCGAGCCCGGGCCGGTGGGCGAGCGCCGCCGCGACCCGGTCGCGCACCGCGGGCGCCGCGACGACGCCCGCCACCCGGAAGCCGGCGCGCACCAGCGCCTCGACCGCGCGGTCGACCGCCGCGCGTCCGCCGTAGCGCAGGACGGCGGCGGCATCGGACGCGACAACGAGCGCCGGAGCATCTGCGGTCATGGCGGCGCAGTGTACCCGGACCGCGAGCCGCGTGCGCAACGTCGACGGCCGGTGCCGCAGGTTGCCGTCGCCCCGCGGCGCGTGACGCGCCGCACGCGGCGCTTTACCGGTTTGCGACCGCGTGCTACACGCAGACGAACCGTGCTCGACCGAGCCCTATACGCGCCGTTTCTCGCGCAGATCGTCGTCACCCGCTACTGCAACCTGGACTGCGGCTACTGCTCCGAGTACGACAAGGTGTCCCAGCCGATCCCGGTGGCCGAACTCAAGCGGCGGATCGACAAGCTGCGCGAGCTGGGCACGTTCGCGATCGAGTTCACCGGCGGCGAGCCGATGACGCACCCGGACATCTACGAGCTGATCCGCTACGCGCGGCGCGACAAGCGGTTCTTCCGCACCCAGATGATCAGCAACGCCTACCTGCTGAGCGCCGACCGGGTGCGCGCGCTCAACGACGCCGGGCTGCAGGAGATGCAGATCAGCATCGACGGCGTCGAGCCCAACGACGTCACGATCAAGGTGCTCAAGCCGCTGCGCAACAAGCTCGAGGCCGTCGCGCGGGAAGCCAAGTTTCGCGTCGTGCTCAACTCGGTCGTCGGCAGCGCGCCGCCGGACGAGGTCCTCGCGGTGATCGACCTCGCGCGCGAGCTCGGCTTCGTGCCGCGCGTGAGCTTCATCCACGACGACGACGGCCAGCTGTGCCTCGAGGGCGGCTGGGAGCTGATCGCCGAGATCAAGCGCCGGCTCGGGCGCCGGTTCTTCAACGGCGGCGACTACCGCCAACGCCTGCTGGACCGCGGCACCGCGCCGTTCAAGTGCCGCGCCGGCAGCCGCTACCTGTACGTCGACGAGTTCGGCACCGTCAGGTGGTGCTCGCAGACGCGCGACGGCTGGGGCGTTCCGCTCGCCGACTACACCCGCGAGCACCTGCGCGAACAGTTTCACACGCCCAAGGACTGCAACGCGCAGTGCACCCTCGGCTGCGTGCGCCACTGCAGCCGCTACGACCAGTGGCGACCGCAGGCGCGCGCGCGCGCCGCAGCGGCGCCGGCGCGCTGACCGCCCGACGCGCGCGGGCGGCGCTCACGGCTCGCGGGTGCCCGCGCGACCGTAGCGGTCCTCGAGCCGGACGACGTCGTCGAGTTCGGGCGTCGACACCTCGACCACGTCGCTGTCCTCGAGCGCGACCATGCGGTGGCGCAACCCGGGCGGAATGCGAAACGGGCGCCGCGGCCCGAGGTCGACCGTTTGCGGCGCGTCGCCGTCGGCGAAGTACTCGAAGCGCAGGCGGCCGGACAGCACCATGATCGTCTCGTCCTTGCGCTCGTGATACTGCAGCGACAGCGCCTCGCCGGCCCGGATGTGAAGAATCTTGCCGACGTAGCGGTCCGTGTGCGCCCAGATGAGTTCGTGCCCCCACGGCTTGGCCACGGTCGTCGCGTCGCTCATCCCGTCAGCCTACACCAGGCCGCTGGCGGCCATCAGTAGGGATGGTGGTGACCGTTGGGACCGGCCAGGTGCGGGTGCGGGTGCGGGTGGTGGTGGTGGCCGCCGGGCGGGTGCGGATGCGGATGGGGGTGCTCGTGCCGGGCGTGCGCCTTGACTTTGCCACCGCGCTTGCGCGCGGACCGGCGCGCCTTGGCCCGCTTGGACGCGGTCACCCGCGGCTTGGCCGGCCCCGGCGGCTCGGTGCCGCCACACCCGCCGGCGCCGAGCGCGACGGCGATCGCGAGAGCGAGCCAGCGCATCACGACTTGCCCTCTCGCATCTTGCGCTTGAGCGCTTCGAGTTCGTCCTCCACCGATCGCCTGCGCTGGCGCTTCATCTGCGCCAGCAGGTCCTCGACCGACGGGCCGGCCGCACGCGGCGGGTGTGGCCCGGCCGCCGCGCTCGCGGTGTGTGCCGCGCGTACGGCGGCCTCCTCGAGCGCCCGCGCCTCGCGCTCGAGCCGTTCGAGATCCCGCAGCGCCTCGTGCATCTGGGCGCGCTCCGCGTCGGCGCGCTTGGCGGCCGCGCGCGCCTCGGACACCTGGCCGCGCGCCTCCGCGCGCCGGTGCTTGTCGGCCCACTGCTCGGCCCGCTCGCGCGCCTCCCACACCCGCCGCCGGGCGCGGTCGATCCGCGTGTCCAGTTCGGCACGCCTGCGCGCGATGTCGCCGAGATCCGCGCCGGCCGGCTCGTCCGCCGTCGCCAGATCGCCGGTGAGGTCCTCCAGGCCGCCCGCGGCCGCGGTCTCGCGCGCCGCGGCCGCCTCGCGAGCGGCGGCGGCAAACCCGGCCGCGGCCGCCGCCTCGCGGGCCGCTCGCGCTGCGGCCTCGGCGGCCTCGCGCGATTCGTCGAGCACCGCCTCGCGCTCGTACGCGAGCACGCGCGCGACGTCGGCCGCGATCGCGGCGCCGCTGCGCCCCTCGTATGCGCGAATGTTGCCGGTGGAACGGACGGCGCGCTCGATCGCCGACGCCAACAGCAGCGGCGTCGTCGCGGTCGCTCCCAGCCCGCGCTCCTCGACCGCGTCGGCGAGCCGCACCTGGTCGTCCCCTTCGGGCGACAGCGACACGAACCGCGCGCCGACCAGCAGGGCGTGAGCGAGCGAGCGCAGCGACGGCCGGGCGATCACGACGTCGGCGGCGCGCCACAGCAGCGGTGCGTCGTCGGTGATGCCGAACAGCTTCGCGCGCATCCCCAGCGTCGGCACGTGGCGACGCAGCGCGCTGGCCGCGTCGGTGTCGGAGCCGGCATCGAACAGGGTCGTCACGTCGCGGCCGAGCAGCGCGAGCTGCAGCGCGATCTGATGCGTCGCGTCGTAGCCGAACCCGCCGACCTCGGCGACCAGCACCCGCGGCGTCGCGAGCTTGAACCGCTTGCGCACGTCGGCGCGGGGCGCGCCGCTGGCCTCGGCGAACCGCCGGGAGCCGATCGGCCCGATCGCGAGCGCGCGGGCGCCGTCGATACCGAGATCCGCGAGGGCGACCGCCGCGCTGTCGTCCATCGTCAGATAGCGGTCGCACGCCGTGTCGCCCCACGCCTCGCGCGGAGCCAGCTCCGGCATCACACCGACGACCGGCGCGAACGCCCGGCCCTGATCGCGCGCGTCGCACAGCGCGCGCGCGGACGCCGGATCGAACGCGAACGCGACCTCCGGCGGGTCCGCCAGCAGCGCCCGCAGGATGCGGCGGCGAGCGACGCGCGTCCCCGCGCGCCCGACGTCGACCAGCGACAGCTCGATGCCGGCGGCGTCCATCGCGCGGCACACCGGTTCGACCGCCTCGGGCGGCGCCGCATCGCTCGCCGCGACCAGCACGCGGATCGGCGCCGTCACCGCAGCGCCTCCGGGTTGAGCAGGTGCGCCGGCCGCCGCCCGGACAGCACGTCGCGGACGGCGCCGGCGCACAGCCGCGCCATCTCGGCGCGCGCCGCGGTGGTCGCCGAGCCGGCGTGCGGCGCCAACACCACCTTCGGCGACGCGACCAGCCCGGGGTGGACGTCCGGCTCGCGCTCGAACACGTCGAGCGCCGCGCCGGCGATGTCGCCGGCTTCGAGCGCGTCGACGAGCGCCGCCTCGTCGACGCACGCGCCCCGCGCCGTGTTGACCAACAGCGCGGTCGACTTCATCGCGGCGAGCGCGCGGCGGTCGATGAGGTGGCGGGTCGCGTCGGTGAGCGGACAGTGCAGCGATACGACGTCGGCCTCCGCCAGCAGCTCGTCGAGCGACACGCGGCGCGCGGCGAGCGCGGCCGCGTCCGCGCCGGCGGGCCGCGGCGACGCGTACAGGATCGCCATGTCGAACCCGCGGGCGCGCCGCGCCACCGCGCGGCCGATGCGGCCGAAGCCGACGATCCCGAGCGTCCGCCCGGCGATCGGTGCGCCGAGCAGTTGCCCCGGCTCCCAGCCGGCCCACGTGCCGGACCGGACCAGCGCGTCCCCCTCGACCACGCGGCGCGCCACCGCCAGGAGCAGAGCCCAGGTGAAGTCGGCCGTAGCGTCGGTGAGCACGTCCGGCGTATGGGTGACGGCCACGCCGCGCGCCGTAGCGGCCGCGACGTCCACGTTGTCGTAGCCGACGGCGCAGTTCGCGACCACGCGCAGGCGCGGCGCGGCAGCCAGCAGCTCCTCGTCGACCCGGTCGACCAGCAGCGAAATCAGCGCGTCGGCGTCGCGCACGGCCGCGAGCAACTCGGCGCGGGACATCCGGCCGGCGGCCGGAGCGCGCACCTCCGCGACGCCGCGGAGCGCCGCGGCGACGTCGAACGGCAGGGCGGCCGAGCACACTGCGACGGGCACGCCCCCACCCTACCAGGTCCGGCGCCGGCCGTGCAGCGCCCGGTGGGGCTCGAACGCGGAAGCGCAGGCGCCCGCGCGCGGAGCGCGGCCCCGCCGCCGTCCGGCCCGCCGGGCACCTGGCCGGCCAGACGATTGACAAGCTCGCGCCGTGCGACTAGCGTGCCGCGCCGCAGGTAGGATTTCGGGGTCGGGAATGCACTGTCGCGCATGTGAGGAACCAAATCGGCCGGGCGCCACGCTGTGCAAGCGGTGCTCCGCACCGTTGGAACCGTCCTGTTACGGCTGCGGGGCGCCGGTCGGCGCCGAGGGCCAACTGTGCGGCGCGTGCCGCACGGAACGGGTGCCGCCGCCGGTCGATGCGGACGAGCTGTTTCCGGAAACCCCCGACGAGGCGACCGCGATCACCGCGATGCCGTACGAGTTGCGGCCGCGATTCACCGGCCGCACCGCGGTGCTCGACCGGCTCACCCAACTGTTCACCCGCGCGCGTACCGACCGCGAAGCGGGCTTCGCGGTGATCGTCGGCGAACCCGGCTCCGGCAAGAGCCGGCTGCTCAAGGAAGCCGCGCGGGCGTTCCGGTCGATCGACCCGACCGCGTGCGTGCTCACCGGCGCCGGCGACGGGCGCGGCGTCGCGTACGCCGCGTTCGCGCGGTTGTTGGCGGCGCGCTTCGGTATCGGCGCCGCCGACTCGGTGCAGACGCAACAGGAAAAGATCATCGAGGGCGTCGCCGACGTGCTGCCCGCCCAGCGGGTTACCGAGGTGGCGCATCTGGTGGCGCACCTGATGCGGGTGCCGTTCCCCGGCAGCCCGGTGATCGCGCCGCTGGTGGAGTCGCCGCAGCAGCTCGAGGCGCGCACGTTCATCGCGGTTCGCCGACTGCTGGCCGCGGATGCCGACCGCGCACCGCTCGTGCTGTGTTTCGAGAACCTCGAGCTGTGCGGCCCGGAGACGATCAACCTGCTGCACTACTTGGCGGCCGGACTGGCCAACAGCCCGATCGTGTTGATCGGTACCGGCCGGCAGCTGCTGTTCGAGCGCCATCCGTCCTTTGGCGAGGGCGACGTGACGGTCACCCGCCTCGACTTGGGGCCGCTGGACGAGGACGAGGCGGAGGCGCTGATGCGCGAGCTGTGCCGCCCGCTCGACCAGGTACCGGACGCGCTCATCCACCACGCGCGACGGCTGCGCGCCACGCCGCGCGCCCTGTTCGAGCTGGTCCGGCTGCTGCTCGAGTCGGAGGTGATCGTGCGGACCGGGGCGGCGACCTGGACCGTCGACCGCGATCGGCTCACGTCCGCCCGCATACCGGCCGATCACGACGCGATCGTGGCCGCACGGCTGCAAGTGATGGGACCGGCCGAGCGCGATCTGATCGAGAAAGCCGCGGCGGTCGGCGAGACGTTCTGGCTCGACGCGGTCGTCGCGCTCGTGCGCATCGCCGCGCTCAAACCCGAGGACCCCGACGGCCCCACCCTCGCCGAGATCGCCCAGGCCGGCGATCACACGCGCGTCTCCGTCGCGCAAACGCTGGCCAAGCTCGTCGAGCGCGAGTGGATCGTCGACATCACCGACTCGAGCGTGCCGGGCGAACGCGAGTACCGGTTCGCCTATCCGCAGCTGTGGTCGGCAGCGTACAACGCCATCGACGAAGCGACGCGCCGCCGCTACCACCGGCTCGTCGCGCAGTGGCTCGAGCTGCGGCCGGAAGGCCGCGGTGCGCTCGCGCAGGAAGACATCGCCCATCACCTGGAGCTGTCCGGCGACGCGGCCGGCGCCGCGGCTCGCTATCGCCGCGCCGCCGACGCCGCGCGGCGGTCGTTCTACAACGACAAGGCCATCCGGCTGTACGCGCGCGCGCTGGCATGCATCGGCGAGGCGGACGTGGCGGCGCGAATTCATCTGTGGCACGACCTCGGCTCGGTCTACGAACTCAAGGGCGATTTCGAAGCGGCGCTCGGCGCCTTCGAGCGCATGCTGCGCCTGTCGTGGGTCGTCGCGTCGCGGGCCAAGGCCGCGGTCGCGTTCAACAAGATGGGCCGAGTGTGGCGGCGCAAAGGCGACTTGCAGCTCGCGCTCGAGTACCTCACCCGCGGCCAAGATCTGTTCGAGCAGGCGCACGACAGCCGCGGGATGGCCGGTTCGCTCGACGACATCGGTCACGTGTTGTACTTGCTCGGCCGCTACGACGAAGCCTACGAAAAGGTCACGCGCGGCCTTGCCGCGCGCGGTCGCCGCGGCGACGAGCGGTCCATCGCCCGGTCGCTGTCGACCCTGGGCAACATTCAGCAAATGCGCGGGCGGTTCGTCGAAGCGCGCAACTGCCACACCGAGGCGCTCGAACTTCGCCGCAAGATCGGTGACCGCGCCGGCGTGGTCGCGTCCCTCAACAACCTCGCCGTGCTCGCCTACGAGCTGGGAGACCTGGACGCCGCGCGGCGGGGTTGGCAGGAGGCGCTGCAGGAGGCCGAAGACATCGGCGCCCTCCCGCTGCAGGCGCTCGCGCTGGCAAACCTGGGCGAGTTGGCCCGGGTCGAAGGCCGCCACGAGGAGTCGCGGCGGCGGCTCGAGGACGCGCTCGCCATCTGCGAAGAGATCGACGAGCGCCGGCTCACCAGCGAAGTCCTGCGCAACCTCGCGCAGCTCGAGCATGCGACCGGCGGCGCCGGCGCGCGCGACCACGCGCAGCGCGCCCTCGACATCGCGCGCGCGGCCGGCCTGCGCGAGCAGGAGGGACGATGCCTGATCACGCTCGGCGACGTCGTCGCCGGCAACCTGTTCGACGCCGACCGCACCGACGAGCAACCGCGCGACGGCGAGGTCACCGGCGCCGAGAGCTACTACCGGCGCGGCGTCGACCTGCTGCGAGACATCGGCAACGAGGCGGAGTTGGCCAAGGGCCTCGACCGGCTCGGGCGCTACAAGATCGAGCGAGGCGAGATCGCGGCGGGCGCCGCGCTGCTGCGCGAAGCGCGCGACATCTTCGCGCGACTCGGCATGTCCCAGTGCCGCGAGGTCGACCAACTGCTCGCCACGCTGTGACGCCGGAGCCAGCCACTCGCGCCGGCTACGACTTCTTCTTGCGCTGCTGGAACGAGTACGGCCGGCGGCTCGACGCCGTCACCCGGCGAGCGGCCTTGTCGGCATCGGCCTTGTCGGCCCCGTCGGCGTCGTCGCCGGCCAGCGGCTCCTCGCTCGGCGATTCCGGTTCGCGGAACTTGATCTGCGCGAGGGGGTTTTCCGCCGCCATGACCTGCGTCTGCTTGTCGAGGACGTTCTGCAGATCCTTGATCTTTTCGAAATCCTCGAGAATGTCGTCGACGGTCGCGTAGCGCTCGCTGCGCGAGTCGCGCGTCATCTTGTCGAAGATGTCGTCGATCTGCGCGGGCAAGTTCGGATTGATCTGCGAGGGCATCGGCGACCGCCGGCCGGGCAAGCGCCGGGTGAGCAGCTCGTAGAAAATGATGCCGAGCGCGTAGATGTCGGCCTGGGGTCCGGCGCCGACCGGGTCGGTGAACAGCTCGGGCGCCATGTACGCGACCGAGCCGATACCGACGTACACCTGCCGGATCACGGCGGAGTCGCGCTCGACGATGCGCGCGAAGCCGAAGTCCGACACCTTGACGTTGCCATACCCGTCGATGAGCAAGTTCTCGGGCTTGAGGCCGCGGTGAAACACGCGCTGCGCGTGGGCTGCCTGCAGCGCGTGCGCCGTCTGGAGCAAGTACTTGAGCACCAGCGCGATCGGAACCTCTTCCGCATCGGTGATCAGCCGGCGCGCCGAGCCGTTCGGCGCCAACTCGGTCACGACGTAGGGATAGTCGCGGTCGAGGTTGACGTCGTGCATCGGCAGGATGTTCGGATGCGCCAAACTCGCCCCGGCCTGGACGACATCGGTGAATCGCCGGACGATCTCTCCGCGCTGTTCGTCGCTGAAGTAGCTAAACAGGTCGCGGATCTCCTTGAGCGCGACCTCTCGGTTGAGCGGCACCTGGCGAGCGCGGTAGACCGTCCCGATGCCCCCGCTGCCGATCTTCGCGAGCTTCTCGTAGCGGGCATCGACGATCTCGCCGTGCGTGCGAATCTCCCCGCCCACCGTCGCGCTGGGCCGGCCGCCGGAGGTCTTGGCCACGAGTTCCTCCTTGCCGCGGGCGCGGCGGCGATTCTTGAAATACAGCACGGCGCGCTCGGCGAACTCGGCCAGGTTGTCGCCGTTGGCGACGCGCGCCCCCTCGGCGGTCACCTCGAGCTGCGAGGTCTCGACGTCGTGCCGCAAGTAACCGGCCGACTCCAGAAATCCGACGTACTCGCCGAACGGAAGCGTGACCGCGTTCTCGCAGATGCGCCGGATGTCCTCGAGCCGGTTCTGCCGGCTGAAGCGCCCCTCGGCCAGGACGTTGGCGAGGATGAACCGCCCCTCCTCCGTGAGGATGTCCTTGGTGACCTTGGTGCGCCCCTCCATCTTCGCGCAATGATAGGCGGTTGGCCGCCGGCGGGTCAAATCACCGGCAGCGGCGGCACGCCCTCGCGACGCAGGCGATCGACCAGCGGCTCGTCGGCGGGCAGCACCCGGTAGTCGGCCAGTTCGGCCGGAGGCACCCACCGCCATTCCGCCACCTCCACGGCGCGCGGCCGCGCGCCGTCGCGCAGGGCCGCGGCGTAGACGAGCAGGACGACCTCATAGCCGTCGTAGACGTGGTGCACCACATCCCATACGCGGCCGACGACCGCATCCACCGCCAACTCCTCGCGCAGCTCGCGCGCGAGCGCGGCAGCGGGCGGCTCGCCCGGTTCCACCTTGCCTCCGGGCAGTTCCCAGTACCCGGCGAGCGCCTGATCGGCGCGCCGCCGCGTGAGGAGGATCGCGCCGTCGCCGCGCCCGACGAGCCCGGCGACCACGAGCTTGCGCACCAGCACCACGGCGTCGGAGGATAGCGCGCCTTGACAGCCGCGCGCGACCGCGCCTAGAGTCCCGCCCGAGTGAAGCTCTACGCGCAGAAGATCGACCTCATCGCCGCCGACGTCATCCGTCAACTCGTCGGGGCCGGCGACATCGAAGTGTCCGATGCCAGCGAGGCCGAGCTCGACGTGCAAGCCGTACTCAAGGAGTATCTGCGAGTAGACCGGGAACTCACCGAGCGGGCCAAGGACATCATGGAGATCCGCGGGCTGCCGTACAGCGCGTTCGGCCGCACCAAGCGCGCGCTGGCCGAACAACGCGACTTCGGGCTGGGCGAAGAAGGCCTCAGCTGGATCGCGACGCAGCTCATCGAAACCTTCATGCAGTCGGCCCACATCGACGAGATCTACGCAGACGACGCCACGCTGCGGCGCAAGATCAAGGAGATCCTCCGGCGACACATGGCCCTGGACGAGGAACTCGACCAGGAGGTCCGCGAGCGCATCAAGAACCTCGAGGAAGGCACGAACGCCTGGGAGATCGAGTACAAGCGCGTCATGGACCAGATGAAGCAAAAGCACGGCATCAAGGAGTGATGCCCGCCGCCGGCCGGCGCGACGGCCGGACACGCCGCGGCGCACACCGGCGTCGCGCTGCGCGCCGCGTCACGGCGGCCCGGCCGCGTACCGCGCACCGACTTCGGCCGCCGACATCGCCCGGTTGTAGACGGCGACGCGATCGAACGTGCCGAGCCACGGCCGATCGCCGGTGAGTTCGTTGGCGATCGCGAACCGGTATCCGGCATCCCACGCCGCCAGGGAGCCGCCAACCCGGTGCGCCCGCCGCAGGCGGCCGTCGACGTACAGCTCGCGTCGCCCGTCGGCCCGGCGTACGAGCACGACGTACGCCGGCCGACGAGCCGCGGCATCGCCGACCGGCGAATGCGTCGCCGGCGTGCCGTTGGCGGTGGTGAGGTCGGTCCGCAGGCGTCCGACGAACTGTCGCTGCTGCTGGCCGAGCGTGACGTTGCGGTGCCCCGGGTCGGCCGACAGCGTCGCGATCCGCGCCGGACCCGCCTGCGTCGCGTTGGCCGGGGTGATCCACGCCTCGATCGTCAGCTCCCCGGTCAGCTGGGCTGCCGTGACGATCTTGGTCGCCGGCTCGGCGCTGGCGATGACGGTTGCCGCGTCCACGGTCAGCGTCCCGGGTCCCCAGGTCACGTTGGCCGGGTCGGCGATGACGAGGTCAATCGCCGGCGCGATGCCCGAGCGGTCGGCCACGACCGCGCCCGCGCCGTCGTCGAACTCCCACACCGCGATCGCACCGCCGGCCGGGGGCGCCTGTCCGACGCAGGCTCCGACGGCACACGTCGCGCCGGCGCCGCACGCCGCGCCGTCGGCGGCGAACGTGCAGTCGGCGCGACAGCAGGCAGCCGGCGCGTCGCACAGTTCGAGTCGCTCGACCACTCCGTCACCGCAACGACCTCCGGTCGCACCGAGGTCGAACGCCATCGCGGCGGCCACGTCTGCCGCGGTCTTCGCGTAGCTCGACACCTGGACGTCGTCGATGGCGCCGTGCAGAGTCGGCGCGCCGTCCGCGTCGCTGCCGATGCGCCAGGCCGGGCCGGCCACCGCGCAGGGGCTCGCGACCAGCGGCCGCGCGTCGGTCTGCACGCCGTCGACGAAGAACCGCGCTTCGGCGCCGTCCCACGCAACCGCGACGTGGTGCCACGCGCCCGCGCCGACGACGGCCGTCGCACTGGTGACGTCGACATCCGTTGTACATGCATCGTTCGTCACCACGCGAATCGCGCCGCCCGCCGCGAGCTCGACGTGGAACGTCGCCCGCGGCGACGCCGCGTCGTCCTTGTCCCCGAACAGCGGATCGGCCGCGTCGTCCGCGTCCCGCCGCACCCACGCCTCGACGGTGAGCGGCGGCGCGATGCCGATCGCCGGATCCTTCGGGAGCCAGCCGGAGCCGCCGGAGAGGACCAGCGCGCTGGCGCGAGGTCCGTCGGCGGCCAGCGTCCACGCGCCGAGCAGGTGGATGTCGAACCCGTTGCCGGACCGATCGGGGACGTCGCCCATCCACGCCACGTCGAACCCGTAGGCGAGCCGGTCGCCGATCCGAGGGTCGCGCGCGGGTGGACCGCCGTCTGACGGCGATGCATCGACCGGCGCGCGCGCGTCCGCCGTCGCGGCGGCATCCACGCGCTGCGCGTCGCCGACGTCGGCCCGCAGCACGCACGCGGGCAACGCCAGCGCTCCGATCGCCACGGCGCCGCAAGCCCGCGCAGCCACGTACCGAGCATAGCGCACGCGGCGGTCAGAACGGGATGGCAACCGCGATCCCGGCGCGGCCGGCGCCGACGACCGGCGCGACCGCGGCGCGCTCGGCGTGTCGCGGCGCGTCGTCCCGCACCCAGAGGACAACCGCGACGAGCGCCGCGGCGCCGGCGGCGCCGAAGCCGACATTGGCGAGCAGCGCGTGGCGGCGCGCGCGATCCTCGAGCGCGAGCGCATCCGCGGCCTCGTGCTGGTCGCTGGCGGCGTACACGTCGCGCAGTTCGGCCACGTCGGCGCGCGCGCGCACGCCGAAGTATGCGCCGGTCGCCGCGCAAGCGACCGCCGCGCCGCCCCACACCCCCCAGTGCGACCACACCGACCGCCGCGCGCGCGGTGACGCCGGCGCGCGATCGACGGCGGCCGCCGCGCCGCCGGTCCGATCGGCGCAGTCGAACGCCGACACGGCGGCCAGCAGGTTGCCGTGCGCGTCGGCGACGCCGACGACTGACGGGCGCGCCGCTGGCGGCAGGGCCAGCCGCGCGCGCCCGCCCACCAGGCGCGACACCGCCCGGTCCGCTCCGGCGTCCGCGCGAGCGGCCGCGGCGATCGACCCCGGGTTGCGCCGGACGACGACCTCGAACGCGGGCGGCGCGCTCGCGAGCCGGAAGCAGCGAAACGCCAGCGGTCCGCGCGCGGCGGCGCGCCGGCGCGCACGCTCGAACGGCTCGGAGATCTTGGGCGACGTGCCCGGGGGCAGCCGCGCGTCCGGCCGAACCGCGAGCCACACCGCGAACGCATCGACGGCCTCGTCGGTGCGGCCCAGCGCCGCCGCGACCTCGCCGCGCAGCCGGTACAGCTCCCCTGTCTCCGCCGGGCCGTTGTCGCCGGCGGCGAGCGCGGCCGCGAGTTCGGCGTACGCCTCTTCGAACCGCAGGTCGTCGAGCGCCGCCCGCGCGCGCGCGACGTGCGGGTTCGCATGGGCCGCCGCGGCCGCGAGCCACACCGCAGCGCACGCCGCGTGCGACCACCTCACCACTCGACCTTCCGCCGGGTCGTGTCCCCCGAGCGTATCTGGACGCGGAAGGTGCGGACCGTGGCGTCGGCCGACGACACCGCCTTGAGTTGGTGGACGCCCGGCGCGAGCGGCACGCGCACCAGCGGGGTCACCCCGAGTTTGCGGCCGTCGACGAACACGGTGGCGTACGGCTGCGCCGCCACCGTCAAGTAGCCATCCGGCGCGGGCGCCGCGGGCGCCGCGGCGCGACGCGACCGCTCGCTCGGCCGGCCGGTCCGGCGGGCGCCGCCGGCGCGACCGCCGGCCGGCTGTCGCCGCTGCGCCCGGTCGTGCGCGGTTGCGCCGCGGCGCGGCGCGTCCCGCGCGCGCGAAGCGCGCTCCGAATCGGGTGCGCCGCCGTCGTCGGCTCGGCCGGCCTCCGGGCGGCGCCGGCCGCCGTCGCCGGCTCGGCCGGATGCGACGAGCCCGACCTGCCGGCCGGACGCGACCGCCGCGTCGCCGGGCGGCTCGCCACGCCCGGCCGCCCGCGCCCCGGCGT
>RFGE01000335.1 GCA_003696105.1 Deltaproteobacteria bacterium
CGGGCGGCGCGGGCGGCGCGGGCGCCGCGGGCGGCGCGGGCGGCGCGGGCGGCGCGGGCGCCGCGTCGGCGACGTCTTCCAACCCGGCGATCCAGCCGTCGTGCGGCAGCAAGGCGGGGCCCGCCGCGATCGCCTTGCCCGCGGCGGCGGCCGCGTCGCGCATCCGATCGTAGGCCTTGTTGATGTGGATGAACACCTCCTCCGCGAGCTGCGCGATCGCGTCCGAGTCGTAGCGCGCGTACACGTCAGGGTGGAAGCGCTTGACCAGCCGGAAGTATCCGCGGCGAATCTCCGACACACCCGCGTCCCACGCGACGCCGAGCACTTCGTGGGCGGCGGCGGCCCGCAGCCGCCGGTGCTCGGCCTCCAGCTGCAAGAACACGTCGCGGTGCTCATCGCGCACCGCGTCGACGGCTGGCGCAGTGCGCTGGTCGACGATCTCGTCGACGGGGGCGTCGGCCGGCTCCGCCGGTGGCGGCTCGATGCGCTCCGACGGCTCGGCATCGCCCGGCAGCCTCGGCGGCGCGGGCAGCGCGGCCTCCGCTCGGCCTTCCGCGACGAGCGCGCGCAGTCGCCGCAGCAAGTCGTCCGTCATGCCGGACAGCGACAACAACACCTGCGCGCGCCTGCCGTCGGGTGCGGGCCGCGCCGCGGCCACCGTCGCATCGATGGCGACCGTCACGTCGTCGGGCAACACGAGGGCGATCGTCACCGGGTCGCCCTTGTGTGGCGAAAACGGCACCTTCACGACCAACGTGCGGTCGGCGCGCATCTTCGTCTCGTAGAATTGCTCGACCTGATCCCACGTCGAGCAGCGGACCTTGAGCGACCTGGCCCGGCTCACGGGTCCTCTCCACGGGCGGCGCGCTCCGCGCGCGCGAGCGCATCGCGGATCACGGCGTTGTCGGCCGCGACCGACAGCGCCATCTTCAGGTTCATCACCGCCCCCTTCGCGTCGCCCGCGGCGAGCGCCGCCGTCCCCAGTTTGTAGAACTTGCGCGCCGCCCCGTCGGGCACGTCGTCCTCCGGCCGGCGAATGCGCGGCCGCGCCGCCGCGTCCGCATCCCACCGCAGCTTGCCGTCGGCAAGCCCCGCATCGTATTGCTCTCGCTTCTGTCCGTCGATCAGCACGCGGTACGCCTCGACCACGCGCGAGTAGACCGACGTGAGCTTTCGCCTGAACGCGTCGTCCATCCAGCCGATGTGCAGATCCGGGTGGAGCCGTGCCGCGCGCCGGTAGTACGCATCCTTGATCTGCACGGCCGTGGCATCTTTCTGCACGCCGAGCAGCGCATAGTAATCGACGCGGTCGAGCGCGGCGAACGCCTTGTCCACGAACGCGATCACCGCCTCACGGGCCTGTCGGCTGTCCCCCATCGGCACGTCCTACGCGGGGCGCGGCAGGTGCTGTGGATCGGCGTCGGGCGTGTCCGCGCCCGGTGAAGGCGCGCCGATCACGCGCATGGTGGCTCGGGTTTCTCGCCCGGTCTTGGTGTCGATTGCGCGCACGCTGAGAATGCCGTCCACGTCGATCGTGAACGTCACCTCGATCTCGGTTTCGCCGCGCTTGGCCGGCTCGAGGTCGTGTAGTTCGAGCGTGCCGAGCTTTTCGTTGTCGGCAAACATCTTCGCCTCGCCCTGCGACACTTGGATGTCCACGCGCGTCTGGAAATCCTTGCTCGTGATGAACTTGCGCGTGCGCTCGACCGGAATCGGCGTATTCCGCTCGATGATCGTCTCATTGTAGCCGCCGGCGACCGCGATGCCGAGGGCGCGCGGCGCGACGTCGAGCAGCAGCGAGTAAAACTGCGCGGGGTCGGCGTGGCCCGAAGTCAGCGCCGCCGCCTGCAGCGCCGCCCCGTACGCGACCGTCTCGTCGGGATTGATCCGCGCCTGCGGCTTGCGGTGGAACTGCTGTTCGATCGCGGTCCGCACCAGCGGCGTGCGAGTCGACCCGCCGACCAGGATCAAATCCGTCAGATCCCGAGGTTCGAGTCCGGCGGCGGCGAGCACCTCGCGGCACGCCTGCACACTCCGCTCGACGTACGGCTCGATCAGCGATTCGAACTGTTGCCGCGAAATCTCGAAGTCGAGCCCCACCGACTTGCCGCCGGCTCCGACGGCCAGATCGTGAATCGTCCCGGCGACCACCGGATCGTCCGACAGCCGGCACTTGATCTGCTCGCACGCCGTCTGAAGCTTCGCCCACCCCTCCGGCTGCGTCCGCAGGTCGATGCGCGTGCGCTCGAGAAACTCGCCCGCCAAACGGTTCACGAGCGCCCGGTCGAAGTCGTCGCCGCCGAGGAACGAGTCGCCGCCGGTCGCGAGCACTTCGAAGATCCGGTCGCGAATCTGCAGCACGGTCACGTCGAACGTACCGCCGCCGAGGTCATAGATCGCCAGCACCGCATTGAGCGCCTTGCCGAACCCGTACGCCAGCGCGGCGGCGGTCGGCTCGTTGAGGATGCGCAGCACCTTGAGGCCCGCGAGCTGCCCCGCCTGCTTGGTCGCCTGCCGCTGCGAGTCGGTGAAGTTCGCCGGCACGGTGATCACCGCTTTGGACACCGGCGCGCCGAGGTGCTGCTCGGCACACTGCTTGAGGTGCATCAGCACGAACGCCGAGATCTCCGGAACGGAGTAGCGGCGGCCGCGTACCACGATCATCGGCTGCTCGTTCGGCCCCTCCTCGATCTGGTACGGCAGCGTGGACAGCGCGAGACGGACGATCGGGTTGCGGATGCTCTGCCCGATCAACCGCTTGGCCGAATAAATCGTGTTGCGCGGGTCGATGTGGCGCCGAGCGCGCGCGGAGTGGCCGACGAGCACGTCGCCGTTCGGAACGAACGCGACCACCGACGGGTGCAGGCGATTGCCGTAGCGGTCCGGGATGACCTCGACGCGGTTGTTGCGGACAGTCGCGACGACCGAGTTGGTCGTGCCGAGATCGATGCCGATGACGCCTTCCAACCGGACGAACTCCTTGGGCCGTCAGTGTACTACTACTTGCGCCGCGGTTTCGGAGGCGACGCCGGCAACGGCACGAGGTCGACGTCGCGCTCCACGATCTGCACCGGGCGTCCGCCTTCGCTCCAGTCGTCGGCGCGCACGACCGCGAACGCCGGCGCAAATCCCGCTTTGACCACCTTGAACTCGTACTCCTGCCCTGCCCGTACGTCGCGCAGGCGCACTTCGGGAGTGAAGCCGACCAACAAGTACGCCTCGGCGCCCGGCGGCCGCGACTCGACGTGCAGGATCCCGCGCCCCTCGCGGCCCGTGGTCGGACGCGGCGGTGCCGGCGGATAGGGCTCGGGGATCGTGCCGGGCGGCACCGGTTGGAGCGTCGCGCTCACCACCGCGCGCATGTTCGCGCCGCTGCCGTTCCACATCCCGCCGACCACGTTGATGTCGGCCGGCGCGAAGCCCTCGTGCTCGATTCGCACCTGGTGCACGACCGCCGCCGACAGCGACGGCGAATCGGCCGGCGTGCGGCCGAGCGACAACCACACCGCGGCGTCGGGCTCGTCGCTGCGCACCACGATCGTGCCGGCGCGCACTTCGTCGCCGACGACGTGGACCACCGGGGTCGGATCCGGCGCGGGGCCGGCCTTTCCCATTCGCAGCACCCCGTAGACCGCGGCGGCCGACAGCGCGGCGGTCGCCACCCACAGCAACGCGCCGGGGCGCCGCCGGGACAGCGCCATGTCCACCGCCGGCGCCACCGGGTCGGTCCCCGACGGCGGGCGAAACGGCCGGCGCGGCGCCCCGCGAGGCTCCGCCCGGTCGATCGCGCGCCGGGCGGCGTGCGCCAGTTCGACGTCGGAATCGGTCATCGCCGGCGGCAGGTACGTGTCCTCGTCGTCAGCGGTCGCTCCGAGCCGCACGATCGGGTCGGCGCCGCCGGAGTCGGCCCGGATCAACGCGGACACCGGATCGGCGGCCGTTTGCCCGACCGGGTCGACCGCGGTCGGCGGATCGTCGTCCTCGCCGGCGGCGCCCGCTGCCGGCAATCCGGCCACCAGCGCATCGACGGCGGCATCGAGATCGCTCGCCGCGCCGCCGGCCGGCGCCGCCTGCGCACCGCCGCCCGCAATCGCCGCGACCACGTCCTCGGTCTCGGCCTCGAGATCCGCCTCTGCGGCGCCCCGCACGCCGACCGCGAACCGCGCGAGCTCCTTGATCGTCGCGACCGCCACGCCGGGCGCGTCCGCGGCGGCATCGAGCGCGGCGGCCAGTTCCACCGCCGTCGGGAAGCGCTCGGCCGGATCGGTTGCGAGCGCACGCGCGACGATCGCCGCGACCGCGTCGTGACACGGGAGTTCACCGGGCGGCGGGCCGCCGGACAGCAGCCGGTGGAGCAGCGCGCCCGCCGCGTACACGTCGGCGGCCGGCGACGGCGGATCGCCGAGCGCGACTTCCGGCGCGACGTACCCGCGGGCGCCGAGCGCGGCCACGTCGCCGGCCGCGCACGCCGCCTCGGCCAGCGCGCGGCCGACGGCGAAGTCGGCGACCTTGACGCCGCCGTGGACGTCGATGAGCACGCTGCGCGGATGCACCGCGCCGTGCGCGATGCCGGCGGCGTGTGCGCGGGCGAGCCCGGACGCCACCGCGCGCGCGACCGCCAGCGCGAGCGCCTCGGACATGTCCCGGCCGACCGCGTCCGCGTCGGCGACCAGCTGCTCGAGCGTCACGGCCCCGGCCACCGCCTCGTTGACGACGGCGTGGGTCCCGTCCGGCATGCGCCCGATGAGGATCGTCTGCTGCACGTGGCGGTGCTCGAGCAGGCCGAGGTTCGCGCCGTGCGTGTGCAGCGCATCGACGAATCCGTCGCGGGCGGCCAGGCTCGGGTCGACGCACAGGATGTGCGCCTCGCGGCCGTGGTCGCCGACCGCGCGGTACACCGCGCCGTAGAATCCGACGGCGAGCCGCTGGTGCAGCGTATAGCCGGCAAACGACCGCGCGCTGTCAGCCACGGTCGGATTGTCGCAGATCGACCGGCGCGCGACCACCGGCCGGCGCGGGAACTCGCTCGGCGAGCGAGGCGAGCGGCTACTCGGTCGTCTCGCCGCGCAGCTTCACGTCGCGAATCATGCGGCGCAGCCGCTTCATCCCCTCGCCGTCGAGGCGATCGAACCGGATTCCGACGCCGCTGACGCTGTCGTCGCGACGCCCCCACACGACCTTGCCCTCGAACTCGATCTCCGGCGAACCGTCGAGCGGATCGAGCACGATCGTGACCCGCGCGCCGTCGGGCAGCGATCGCGACGTCTTGAGCGATACGCCGCCCGAACCGACGTCTTCGACCTCGGCGTCGCCGCGCAGCGGCACGTCGCCGTCGCCGTCCCCCTCGACGACGAACCGCGCCGGCAGACGCATCGGAAACCGCCGGTGCTTGCGCTTCCACGACGCCTTGGCGCGGCCGGCGGCGACCGCCACGAGGAAGTCGCGCTTGTCGTCCTCGCCGTCGGCGATGCGAAACGTGAACTCGCCCGTCCCCGCGCTGCCGACGGCGACCGCACGGGTGAGGATGCGGTTGGGAAGCCCCGGGAACCCGATCTCCAGGATGACCTCGTCGTTCGGCTCGTAGACCGCCTTGGTCGCGACGCGAAGTTGTCCCGCGCCGTCGCCGTCTACCGTCAGTCGCGAGAGGAAGTCCTCTCGACTGGTGAATGTTGCGAACAGGATCTTCATGCGGTGCTCAATCGTTGAAACGCGGTCCGACGCCCGCGCGATCGCCGCGGCCCCCTCGAACGCACGGCCGCGCGCCTCCAGCGGCGTCGACGGCAACACTCATCCATTTCATGATACGGCATCGGGCGACAGACTGCGTTGGCGCGCTCAGCCTCCGGGCCCCCCCCAGAGCAAGCTGAAACTTACTTTAACCCACGACTCGCCGTACATGTAAGCGATCGCGCCGGCGGCGAGAAACGGGCCGAACGGCACCTCGGCGTGGCGCAGATCCCGCCGGCGCGCCGCGGCGAGCGCGGGGATCATGACGACGGAGCCGACCAGCGCCCCCGCGAACAGCGACGCGAACACCGCCTGCCAGCCGAACAGCGCGCCGACGATCGCGAGCAGCTTGCCATCGCCGTAGCCCAGCCCCTCGCGCCGCGTCATCCAGTAATAACCATCGGAAATCAAACGCACAATCCCGTACCCCACGGCGGCGCCGACGAGGCCCTCGTACCAGCGCCGCTCCGGCAGCACGAGGCCCAGCGCGTAAAACGCGGGGATCGCCGGGTAGGTGACGCGGTTGAGGATGAGGCGGTGGTCGATGTCGATGAACGCGATCACGACCAGCGCGAACGAAAACACCGCGTAGACCGCGAACCGCCCGAGGCGAATCGCCAGCGGCCCGTCGAACACACCGCTGGTGACGCACAGCGCGTAGGCGCCGGCAAACAGCAGCCCCGTCGCCGCCTCGACCAGCAGGTAGCGGGGCGAGTAGCGGACGCCGCACGCGCGGCAGCGGCCGCGCAGCCACAAGTAACTGACGATCGGCAGGTTGTCGTACCAGCGGATCGGCGTGCCGCACGCCTGGCAGTGCGACGGCGGCGACGCGATCGAGCGGCCGCGCGGGTGGTCGTCCGTCGGCGGCAGCCGCACGATGCACACGTTGGCGAAGCTGCCGAACACGGTTCCGAGGACGAACGCGGCGGCGACGGCCGCGGGCGTCATCGCCCAGGCATCGAGCACCTCGACGAGTGGCATGACCCGACCACGTTAGCACCGCGGCCCCGCCCGAGGCGGCCGCGCGCCGCCGCGAGCCGATGTGCTAAGAACTGCGACATGGCCCGTCCCGCCGCACCGCGACCCGGTACGCGTCCCGCCGCCCCCCGGCGGCGGGCGATCGCCCGGTTCGCGGCGATCGCGGCGACCGCCGCCGCGGCGTGCGCCGGCGACGGCGCGCCGGCCACGCCGCTCGCCGTGACCGACCTCGTCGCGGGCGAACCGGCCCCGGCCCCGATCGACGTCGCCGCCGCCGCGCGCGATCCGGCCGAACTGCTGCGCGCGCTCACCCAGCCGCACCGCCGCGTCGCCGCGGCGCTCGGCGGCCACCGGTTTCGCGGAACGTCGTCGGTCGTGGTGTCGGCCGACGGCGACGAGGTCGAGCGCCTCTCCGACGAGACCTCCATCGACTACCGCGACGCCGGCGCCTTCGCCGCGCGGCTCGACAACTCGCGCGACTACGGCCGCCACGTCGTGTTCGTCGGCGGCGAGCTGTATCTGCGGCCGCGCTACGGCAAGTACCACCGCCGCCCGCCGGTCGATCGCGACGAGCCGGCGCGCATCCTCGACGACATCTACGCCACGTTCGGCGACACGTTCGCGCTCGTCGCGCCGGCCGTCGATCCGGTCGACCGCGGGCCGGTCACGGTCGCGGGCCGGCCGGCCCGGCGCATCGAGCTGGCGCGAGCGGCCAGGCCGCGCCCGCGCCACGAGGACGACCCGGCGCGCGCGTGGCGCGAGACCATCGTCGTGGATCACGTCGACGGCTACGCGGTGGTCGACGACGCCACCGGCGCGGTGCTCGACGGCCGCATCGCCGCCCGCCTCGCGTTTTCGCGCGACGGCCGCCCGTTCGACATGGAGGTCGCGGCCGCGCACCAGGTCGAGCCGGGCGCGCCCGACGCGATCGCCCCGCCGCCCGCCGACCAGACGGTGACCACGCACCAGCGCTCGCACGAACTCGACGACCGGGACGCGCTGCTCGACGGCCTCGCGCCGCGCAAGCGCCGAGGGCCTGCACCGAAATGACCGCGACGTCCCTCACCGTCGGCCGGCAACACCTGGCGGAGCATCGCCGGATGATCGCGGCGCGCGCGATCGCCGCGTCGATGGCCGGCGCGCTGCCGCTGCCGGTCGTCGACGACTGGCTCGCGTCGCGCATCCGGCGCGGCATCATCCGGCGCATCGCGGCGGCGCGGGGCGTGGACATCGACGACGACGCCGTCGCCGCCATCGCCGACGGCGATGCGGCGCCGCCGAGCTTCGCGCAGATCGCCGGCGGCACGTTCCTGTTCAAGGTGCTGTCGCGCAGCTGGCGCAAGCTGATGCTCGCCTACGTCGCCGCCGACCGCGCGCGCGCCGCCGCCAAGACGTTCTCGGTCGCCACCCTGTTCGACCACTACGCGGCCCGCCTGCACGTCGGCCTCGGCGTCGACGCCGCCACCGGCCGCCGCCTGCGCCGGCTCATGGACGAGTGCATCGACGACACCGAGGGCAGCATCGGCGCGGCGGTGTTCCGCAAGGCGATCGCCGCCGCGGCGCGGGCGAGCGTCCGCGCGCCGGCCGAGTTGATCGATGCGGTCACCGGCGGCCGGCTGCGGCGCCTGCTGTCTGCCGGTGCCGACGAGGTCGTCGCCGTCGCCGAGATCGACTCGGCGATCGAGCGGTCGATGGACGAGGAGGCCGGGTTCCTCGCCCGCGCGGCCCGCGCGGTCGACGCGCAGTTGTCGGCCGAGGACAACCCGTACCTCGACGACCTCGTCACGTGCTTCGAGTCGCGGTGGCGGCAAGAGGTGGGACATGCGTGACCCTGAGCGCGCCGCGCTCGCCGCCGCCCGCCGCATCGTCGTCAAGATCGGCAGCCGCCTGCTCACCGATAGCCCCGCCGGCCGCCCGGCGGCGCTCGCCGACGAGATCGCAGCCCTGCGCGCCGAGCGCGGGCTGCGCGCGGTCGTCGTCACGTCCGGCGCCATCGGCCTCGGCATGCGCGCCCTGCGCATGGCGAAGCGACCGGCCGACATCCCGTCGCTGCAGGCCGCGGCGGCCGTCGGCCAGCGCGCGCTGCTTACGCACTGGGGCAATGCGTTCGCGGCGCACGACATCCCGATCGGCCAGATCCTGCTCACGCACGACGACATCCGCGACCGGCGGCGGTTCCTCAACGCGCGCCACGCGATCGACGCCCTGCTCGCCGCGTCGGTGGTGCCGGTGGTCAACGAAAACGACACGGTCGGCTACGAGGAGATCAAGTACGGCGACAACGACCTGCTCGCCGCGCTCGTGTGCAATCTGGTGGGCGCCGACGCGCTGATCGTCCTCACCGACGTCGAGGGGCTGCGCGGCGCCGACGGCCGGCGGATCCCGGTCGTGCGGGACGTCGACGCCGAGGCCGTGCCGGTCGCGGGCGGCAGCACGACCGGCAGCCCCGGCTCGGGCGGTATGGCCTCCAAGGTGCAAGCCGCCAAGCTCGCCGGCCGCACGGGCGCGGCCGCCGTCGTCGTCCCGGGCGCCGAGCCCCGGGCGCTCACGCGCGCACTGGCCGGCGAGGACATCGGCACCTTGTTCGTTCCGCCGGGCGACCGCCTCACCAGCCGCAAGCACTGGATCGCGTTCGGCTCGCGGCCGGCCGGCGCCATCGCGGTCGACGCCGGCGCCCGCGCCGCGCTCGTCGACCGGCGGACCAGTCTGCTGCCTGCCGGGGTCACCGGCGTGTCCGGCGAGTTTGACGCCGGCGACCTCGTGTCTGTCGTGGACGCCGGCGGAACCGAGTTCGCACGCGGACTTGCGTGCTACGGCGCGGCCGACCTGCGCCGCATCGCCGGTCGACGTTCTGCCGACATCGCCGCCATCCTGGGGTATAAATATGTCGATGAGGTCATCCGCCGCGACGACCTCGTGATCCTGTGACGGCCACAACCTCTACCACCACCGGGAGCCTCTCGCTCGCTTGCCGACCACGGAGCTAGAGCGGGACATCGCGCGAATCGCGGCCGACGCCCGGACGGCCGCGCGCGCGCTCGCCAAGACGGATAACGCGGCGCGCAACCGCGCGCTCGAGCGCATCGCCCGCGAGCTGCGCGCGTCCTCCGCCGCGATCCTCGCGGAGAACGAACAGGATCTGGCCGGCGCGCGCGCCCGCGGCCTGTCGGCCGCGATGATCGACCGGCTGCGGCTCGACGAATGCCGAATCGAGGCGGTCGCGCGCGGGGTCGAGGAGGTCGCGGCACTGCCCGACATCGTCGGCCGCATCGAGGGCGAGCACACCCGCCCCAACGGCCTGCGCGTCGCGCGCATGCGCATCCCGCTGGGCGTCGTGCTGATGATCTACGAGTCGCGGCCGAACGTCACCGCCGACGCGGCGGCGCTGTGCCTCAAGTCGGCCAACGCGGTGATCCTGCGCGGCGGGTCCGAGGCGTTCTTTTCGAACCGCGCGATCGGCCGGGCGATCGCCGCCGGGCTCGACGCCGCGGGGTTGCCGCCTAGCGCCGTGCAGGTCGTCGGCAACACCGAGCGCCGCTCGATCGAGTTGTTGCTCCAGCGCGACGAGGAGATCGACCTCGTGATCCCGCGGGGCGGCGAGGGGCTGATTCGGTTCGTGTCGCAAACGTCGCGCATCCCGGTCATCCGCCACTACAAGGGCGTGTGCCACGTGTACGTCGACGCGGCGGCCGACCGCGACATGGCCCTCGCCATCGCGGAGAACGCGAAGGTCCAGCGCCCCGGCGTGTGCAACGCGTGCGAGACGATCCTCGTGCACGAGGCGGTCGCGGCCGACCTCGTGCCGGCCTTGTGCCAGCGGCTGCGCGCGTGCGGCGTCGAGATCCGCGGCGACGCCCGCGTATGCGAGCTGGCGGGCGGCGCGGCCATCCCGGCCACCGACGACGACTGGGCCGCCGAATACCTGGACCTGATCGTCGCGATGCGCATCGTCCCGAACCTGGACGCGGCCGTGGCCCACATCGAGCGGTACGGGTCCAACCACACCGAGGCGATCGTGACGTCCGACGACGCGGCGGCCGAGCGGTTCGTGCGCGCGGTGCAGTCGTCGACCGTCCTGGTCAACGCGTCGACCCGGTTCGCCGACGGCGGCGAACTCGGGCTCGGCGCCGAGATCGGCATCTCCACCACCAAGCTCCACGCGTACGGCCCGATGGGCGCAGAGGGGTTGACGACCACGAAGTTCGTGGTACGAGGCTCCGGCCAAATCCGGACCTGACGGTCCAGTAGGAGGAACGTGACGAACCTGCAGCTACAGCGAAACGCCCGCGACATCAGTCTCCGACGCGAGGACGGCGTCGCGCCCGCGGTACGCGGCGGCGCGACCGGCCGCGAGTTGGCCGACCTCGCGCTGGCCGCCGCGCTCGACAAGAAGGCGCTCGAGCCGGTGCTGCTCGACGTCGGCGAGCTGTGTTCGTACGCCGACTACATCCTGATCGTGTCCGCGCGCAGCGATCGGCAGGTCGGCGCCATCTGCGACGCCGTGCTCGGCTCGCTCAAGGAGCGGGGCCAGCGTCCCCTCGGCACCGAAGGCGAGACCAGCGGCCAGTGGGGGCTGCTCGACTTCGGCGACGTCATCGTCCACGTGTTCCACCACCCGACGCGCGAGTTCTACGACCTCGAGAGCCTGTGGTCCGACGCGCCGCGGGTGCCGATCGACATCCCCGACGACGCGCGCATCCGCGCCGACGAGCCAATCTACTAGCGTGCTGGCCGAGGCGTCGTGCGCGTGACGGTGCTCGCCGTCGGACGGCTCAAGGAGCGCTACTTCCGCGACGCGGAGGCCGAATATGCCAAGCGGCTGCGGCCCTACTGCGCGCTCGCCATCCGGGAGCTGCGGGACGACGCCGCGCTGGCTGCCGCGGTGCCGGATCGGGCGCGGTTGGTCGCCCTCGACGAGCGCGGCGACGCGATCGACAGCCGCGCGTTCGCCGACCAGTTCCTGTCGGGCGGCGACGTGGCGTTCGCGATCGGGGGCGCCGACGGCCACGCCCCCGAGTTGCTTCGGCGCGCCGACCACCGCATCGCGTTCGGGCGCATGACGATCGCACACCGGCTGGTGCGGATCGTCCTGCTCGAACAGATCTACCGCGGGTTCCGCATCGCGCGGGGCGAGCCGTACCACCGCGACTGACCGCGGCCGGGCGCACCGGCCGGTCAGCGCGCCCGGGCGAGGAGTCGCTGCACCTGGGCGGCGTCCGGCGCCCGGGGCGCGCGCTGCAGGTACGCGCGGAACGCGCGCGACGCGCGGCGGTGATCGCCGAGCTTGCGATAGGCGAGGCCGAGGGCGCGATAGCCCTGTGCCAGCGACGGGTCGGCGCGCACCGCGGCACGGAACTTCGCGACGGCCTCCGTGTAGCGGCCGGCCAGGTAGAGCCGGCGGCCCTCGGCGTAGGCGGCCCGCGCGGCATCGCGGCGACGAACCTGCGCGGCGCGGGGCCGCGGCGGCGCAGCGGGTGCGGCCTGGGCGTGCCGCCGTGCGCGGCCGGGGGTCGCGGGCGCGGCGGAGTGCGCGGCGTTCCCGGTCCGACTCGGCTCACCCACGGGCGGCGCGGCGGCAGCGGCGGGCGCGGTCGCGACCGCTTGAGCGGGAGCGACCGTCGGGCCCGGCGCATGCGCCGCCGGCGCGGCCGCGGCCATCGCCGGTCGCGCGCCCGCCGCCGGCGCCGCGGCAGAGGCCGGCGCGCCCGCTACCGCGGGGCCGGAAGGTGCGGGCGGCGCCGGGGTGCGGGAGGCAGAGGCCGGTGCGGAATCGACCGGTGCCGCAGGTGCCCCCGGCGCCGCGCCGGTCGCGGCGCACTCGCCCGCTGCGTCCGCGGCGCGGGCGGTACGCGCCGGGGCGGGAACGACCCATGCGACGGCCGCCAGCGTCGCGCAACCGGCCAGGTACCCCGCGATCCCCCGATGGGCGGCCCAGAGGCCGCCGATGCCGCCGGCGACCCGCGCCGCGGCACCCGCACCGCGCTCCGCCAGGTCGGCCGCGCGGGCCCGCAGGGGCAGGCGCTCGACGACCGACCGGTCGCCGGGCGCGCCGGCGGCCGGAGGCCGCGCATCCCCGCGGCTGCCCGCGGTCGGCTCGTCCAGGTCCGAAAAATCCTCGACCGGCTCGACGGCGAGCGTCTCCCCTCGTCGAAAGAAGTCCTGCTCCAATGCGTCGAACGGACCGCTGGTCATGACCGACAGCGTTGCAACGATAGTGCCGCCGGCCGAACGCACAAGTTCGCGTCAACACCACCGCCGTGCCACTGGCAGCGTGCAACTTTGGTACACCGATGCCCGCACACCGCACATCGCCGCCTCACCCGCCGCCGCCCGCCGGCGTCGCCGCGTCGCCGCCTCACCCGCCGCCGCTCGCCGGCGTCGCCGCCGCCCCCTCACGAGACCGCGCCCGGCGCCGCCCCCTCACCC
>RFGE01000336.1 GCA_003696105.1 Deltaproteobacteria bacterium
CCGTCACGTCGCTGCCCTGCACCGTCAGCGTGCAGCCCGACGAGCTGATCCCCGCCCCGTCGTTGCTCTTGATCGTCACCCGAGTCAGGCGCACCGTCGGCGCGCCGCCCGCCGCGCTGCACAGCAGCCCGTGTGCGGCTGACGAGCCGGACGCTCCCCGGAGCGTCACCCGTTCCAGGGTCACGTTCGCGCCCCGCAACACCTGCACCACCGGCGTATCGGTCGCCAACGCGGGCGCAACGATCTCCGTCGTACCCGACGCGCTTCCGATGATCCGCACGTCCACTCCGTCCAGCAGAATCGTCTCGTCATATCCCCCCGCGCGCACCACCACCGTGCTCCGCATCGCCGTCACCTTCCCCAGGCCCGCTCCGATCGTCTTGCACGGGTTGTCCCGCGTCCCGCACCCGCCCCCGTCGTTGCCCGTCGCCGCGTCCACGTACACGATGCCCCCCTCGTCCGCGCACATCTCCGCCTCTTCCTCGCACACCTCCGACCCGCACTGGTCGTCCCGCACGCACGGCACGCACCGCCCGTCAGGCGCGCACGCCGGCGTCCCGCCCCCGCGCGCCTCGCACTCCGTGTCCACCCCGCACGCCCGGCACGTCCCGTCGTCGCAGATCGGCTCGGCCGCCTCCGCGCACTCCGCGCTCGTCATGCACTCCGGTCCCGCGTCCACCATCCCGTCCGGCCCGCCGCCGTCCGCCATCCCGTCCGCTCCCCCCGCGTCCCCCTTCGTCCCCGCGTCGAACGGGTTCGGGATGCACGTGTTCCCCGTCCCCCCGTACTCCCCCGTCACGTCGCAGTACGGCCGCTCCGGATCCGTGCACTCGACGATGACGTCGCTGCCGCCGGCGGCGCACGATTGGCTGTCGGTGCAGCAAAACTGCGGGTCTTTTCCCGAGCAGGCCGCGGTGACGGCGGCGACGGCGAACGGCACGAACCCCAGCGAGCGAGCTACCAACCAACGAGCGTCGACCATGCGATTTCCTCCGTGTTGGCGCGCACCTTACCACCGCGCTCGCGCGGCACGGAAGCCGCCGCCGCGGGGGTGTGACGCAGATCGCGCGCGGCGCGCGGCGGGGAGCCGGCGAGTTCCACTGGGCGTGCGAACGCGAACATGCCGCAGCGGGTATCGGCGCGCGCGCCGGCCGGTTGCGCGCAAAGTGACCCGAGCGCCGGCCGCGCGCGCCGCGCCCGCGCCGCACGCGCGCTCGCGCCGCGCCCGCCGCCCGCCTCGCGACAACCGGGTGCCGGCGCGGGTTGCGCGGGTTGCGCGCCGCGCGGCCCCCGCCGCGCGCTACGCGGCGCCCTGCTGGCCGCCGTCGGCCGGCGACAGCGCCGCGCGCAGCTCGGCCAGCCAGCGCTCCGCGGCAGCCGCGGACGGGTGCGCCCGCGCCCGCGCCTCGAGCGCGCGCAGCTCGTCGTCGGTCATCACGCGCCACATCGCCGGCACGAGCGCCTCCTCCTCCGCGGCCAGGTGGCGCAAAAAGTCGGCGCAAAACGCGCTCAGCGCGCGGTACAGTTGGACGCCCGCGCCGAGCCGCTCGCCCGGGCCGGCCTGCACGACGCGGTCGAGGTGCTGCTCGATGCCGCGCATGTGATCGTCCTCGGTGCCGTGCTCGACGCCGGCCGCCGCCAGCGCGTCCGGGTCGCGCTCGAGCAGCGCCGGGAAGTACACCTCGTCTTCGATGCGCGCGTGCGCGCGCAGCAGCTCGAACGCATCGCGGCACCGCTTGGCGAACGCGCGCACCGCGTCGTCGTCGCGCGCGTCGAGCCGCCCGGCATCGACCGTGAGACCGAACAGGATGCGGCGAATGCCTTTGTGAATGGTTGCGAACGGATCGAACCGGTCAGCGGTCGTCATACGACTCCCCCGTGTTTCCAACTTTGTAGCACCTGCATGTAGTTCGCGCGCTCGAATGCTTCCGGATCGGGGCAGCGCTGCAGGCTCATGCTGCCGATCATCTGGCGGACGGACTCGTACTCGTGCTCCTCGAGCCACGCCAGCATCTCGGCGACCACCGCGGCGACCGCGGCCGGGCCCGCGCGCAGGATCGCGGACGTCATCTGCACCGCGCTCGCGCCGGCCATCAGCGCCTTGATCGCGCCGGCCGCCGAGTGGACGCCGCCGGTGGCCGCGAGCGACGCGCTCACTCGACCGTACATCGCCGCGAGCCACCGCAGGCGCAGGCGCAGCTCGTCGGGGGACGACAGGGTGAGCGCCGGCGTGACGTCGAGCGCCTCGATGTCGATGTCCGGCTGGTAGAACCGGTTGAACACGACGATCGCCGCCGCACCGGCGTCCGCGAGCCGCGCCGCCATGTGCACCGGCGCCGACAGAAACGGCGACAGCTTGACGGCGACCGGGATCGACACGGCGTCGACGACGGCGCGCACGGTATCGACGTAGCGCGCCTCGACCTCGGCGCCCGATTCGTCGGGGTCGGTCGGCACGTCGTACAGGTTCAGCTCGATCGCGTCGGCGCCGGCCTGCTCCATGTGGGCGGCGTAGCGGATCCAGCCGCCGGCGCTGATGCCGTTGAGCGACCCGAACACGGGGATGGAGACCGCGCGCTTGAGGCGGCCGAGCTGCTCGACGTACGCGTCGGGGCCGAGCCGGTAGCCGCCGACGTCCGGCAGGTAGCTGTCGGCCTCCGGGTGGCTGTGGGCGGTCGCCTCGACGTGGTAGTGCAGCGCCAGCTCGTCGCGCTCGATCTGCTCCTCGAACAGCGAGTGCATGACGATCGCCGCGGCGCCGGCCTCCTCGAGCCGCCGCGCGGTGTCGATGTCGTGGGTGAGCGGCGACGCGCCGGCGACGATCGGGCCGCGCAGCTCGAGCCCGGCGTAGGTGACCGAAGTGTCCATCACGCATCCTCCTGGCGAGCGAGCCGCTCGTACAGCCGCCAGCGCCGTTGCAGATACGACTTGGCGGCGGCCATCAGGGCGGCGGCGCGGTCCGGGTCGCGCTGGCGGACCATGCGGAAGCGGGTCTCCGTGTACGCGAACGCCTCGAGGTCGCCGCGCGGCGGCTTGCAGTCGAGCCGCAGCGGGAAGCGGCCGTCGCCGCGCTCGCGCGGGTCGTAGCGAAACAGCGGCCAGTAGCCCGCGTCGACCGCGCGCTTGTGCTGGTCGAGCGCGAGCGACAGGTCGTAGCCGTGGGCGATGCAGTGGCTGTAGGCGATGATGAGCGACGTGCCCGGGTACGACGCGGCCTCGAGGAACGCGTTGAGCGTCTGCCGGTCGTTGGCGCCGAACGCGACCTGCGCGACGTAGACGTCGCCGTAGGCCATCGCAATGAGGCCGAGGTCTTTTTTCGGCGCGGCCTTGCCGCCGGCCGCGAACTTGGCGGCGGCGCCCAGCGGGGTGGCCTTGGATTGCTGGCCGCCGGTGTTCGAGTAGACCTCGGTGTCGAGCACGAGGATGTTGACGTTTTCGCCGGACGCGAGGATGTGGTCGAGGCCGCCGAAGCCGATGTCGTAGGCCCAGCCGTCGCCGCCGACGATCCAGACGGCGCGGTCGACGAGATACTCGGCGATCCGCTCGAGCCGGCGAGCGTCCGGCGAGTCGACGCGAGCGAGCGCGGCGCGCAGCCGGGCGACCCGCTCGCGCTGCGCGGCGATGCCCGCCTCGGTGGACTGGTCGGCGGACAAAAGCTCGCCCGCCAGATCGTCGCCGATCGCGCCGGCGAGCCGGGCGACGAGCGCCCGCGCCTGGTCGGCCTGGTGGCGCACGCCGAGGCGAATGCCGTAGCCGAACTCGGCGTTGTCCTCGAACAGCGAGTTGGACCAGGCGGGGCCGCGGCCGGCCGGATCGGTGCAGTACGGCGTCGTCGGCAGGTTGCCGCCGTAGATCGACGAGCAGCCGGTCGCGTTGGCGATGACGATGCGGTCGCCGAACAGTTGCGTGAGCAACTTGATGTACGGCGTCTCACCGCAGCCGGCGCACGCGCCGGAAAATTCGAACAGCGGCTGCAGGAGTTGGCTCGTCTTGACCGAGATCGGCAGCGCCGTGCGGTCGACCTCCGGCAGGTCGAGGAAGAACGCGAACCGGTCGCGGTCGACCTCGCGGCGCTCGGCCGCGTCGACCATGTCGAGCGACTTGTGGCGCGGGTTGGACTTGTCCTTGGCGGGACAGACGACGGCGCACAGCGAACAGCCGGTGCAGTCCTCCGGCGCGAGCTGGACCGTGTAGGCGTAGCCCGCCAGCTCCTTGCCCTTGTAGTCCATCCACTGGAAGCCGTCCGGCGCGCCGGCGAGCGCCTCCTTGGGATAGGCCTTGACCCGGATCGCCGCGTGCGGGCACACGAGCGCGCACTTGTTGCACTGGATGCACAGCGCATCGTCCCACACCGGCACCTGCAGGGCGATGTTGCGCTTCTCCCACCGCGCCGTGCCGGTCGGCCACGTGCCGTCCGGCGGGAACGCGCTCACCGGCAGGTCGTCGCCGTGGCCGGCCATCATCGCGGCGGTGACCCGCTGGACGAAGTCCGGCGCGGCCGGCGGCACCACCGGAGGCCGCACGCGGCCGCCGCGCGGCTCGGCGGGGACCGGCACCTCGCGTAGGTGCGCCAGCGCCATGTCGACCGCGTCGCAGTTGCGGCGCACGACCGTCTCGCCGGCCTTGCCGTAGTTTTGCTCGATCGAGCGCTTGATCGCGGCGATGGCGCGGTCGACCGGCAGCACGCCGCTGATCGCGAAAAAGCACGTCTGCATGACCGTGTTGATGCGGCGGCCGAGGCCGGCTTGCTGCGCCACGCGGGTGGCGTCGATCGCGTACACGCGGATGCGCTTGTCGATGATGTCGCGCTGCAGCTCGACCGGCAGGTGGTCGAACAGCTCGTCCGGCTCGTACGGCGCGTTGAGCAGCAACGTGGCGCCCGGGGCCGCCCGCTCGAGCACGTCGACCTTGTCGATGAACGACCACTGGTGGCAGGCGACGAAGCTGGCGCGGCGGATCAGATAGGCCGACTGGATCGGGCGCGGGCCGAACCGCAGGTGCGACACGGTCACGGCGCCGGCCTTCTTCGAGTCGTAGACGAAGTAGCCCTGGACGTGCTGGTCGGTCTCGTCGCCGATGATCTTGATCGCGCTCTTGTTGGCGCCGACCGTGCCGTCCGACCCGAGCCCGTAGAACACGCAGCGGACGACGTCGTCGGGTTCGATCGAGCGGTCGCGGTCGTAGTCGATCGACGTGCCGGACACGTCGTCGACGATGCCGACGGTGAAGCGGCGGCGCGGCCGCGGGCGGGCCAGTTCGTCGAACACGCCCCACACCATCGCCGGGTCGAACTCCTTGGACGACAGGCCGTAGCGGCCGCCGACCACCGTGCGGCCGTCGAGCGCGCCGGCGTCGTGCAGCGCCGCGACGACGTCCAGGTGCAGCGGGTCGCCGGTCGCGCCCGGCTCTTTGGTGCGGTCGAGCACGGCGATCGTGCGGGCGCTCGCCGGCAGCGCCGCGACCAACCGCGCCGCGGGGAACGGCCGGTACAGCCGCACCTTGATCGCGCCGACGCGCTCGCCCGCGCCGACCATGTGGCGCACGGTCTCCTCCACCGTCTCGGCCGCCGACCCCATCACGACCACGACGCGGTCCGCCTCCGGGTGGCCGACGTAGTCGACGAGGCCGTAGCGGCGGCCGGTGCGGTCGGCCAGCACCGACAGCGCCGCGTCGACGAGGTCCGGGCAGCGCGCGGTGTACGGCTCGCCCGCCTCGCGCGCCTGGAAGTACGTGTCCGGGTTGTGCGCGGTGCCCCGGATGACCGGGTGGTCGGGCGACAGCGCGCGCGCGCGGTGCGCCGCGACGTCGTCGTCGGACACGAGCGCGCGCAGGTCGTCGTCGGACAGGGCGGCGATCTTGGCGATCTCGTGCGACGTGCGGAAGCCGTCGAAGAAGTGCAAAAACGGCACCCGCGACCGCAGCGACACCGCGTGCGCGATCGCGGCGAAGTCGTGCGCCTCCTGCACGGAGGCGGCCGCCAGCATCGCGAACCCGGTGGGCCGCGCCGCGTACACGTCCGAGTGGTCGCCGAAGATCGACAGCGCGTGGGTCGCGACCGTGCGCGCGGACACGTGGATGACGCAGGGCGACAGCTCGCCGGCCAGCTTGTACATGTTGGGCAGCATCAACAGCAGCCCCTGGGACGCGGTGAACGTGGTCGCGAGCGCGCCCGCCTGGCTGGCGCCGTGCAGCGCGCCGGCGGCCCCCGCCTCCGACTGCAGCTCGACCACGCGCGGGGTCGCTCCCCACAGGTTGGGCCGGCCGGCCGCCGCCCACGCGTCGGCGTGCTCGCCCATCGGCGACGCGGGAGTGATCGGATAGATGGCGATGACCTCGCTGAGGCGGTACGCGACGTCCGCCGCGGCCTGGTTTCCGTCGATCGTCGGCACGGCGCGTCTTCGATTGCACCCCTCGTGCCACCGTCACGGGGCCCGCGGCCCGGCCGGTGCGAAAATCGTGCGCCGACGCGCGCGACGACCGCAACTCGTGCGCCCTGTCCGCTATGCTCGCGCCCCCCAATGGACGCGCACGACGCCGCCATCACCTTGAGCGCCGCCGCCGCCGCGGGCGTGTTCCTGATCGCCGTCGCGGATCGGCTGCGCGTGCCGTCCATCGCGCTGCTGCTCGTCGGCGGCGTCGCGCTCGGGCCCCAGGCCCTCGGCTGGATCGATCCGGCGACGCTCGGCGCGGGGCTCGAGACGGTCGTCGCGCTCGCGGTCGCCGTGGTCCTGTTCGAGGGCGGGCTGACGCTCGACGTCGCGGGCTTTCGCCGCGAGCCGACGGTGATCGTGCGGATGCTCACGGTCGGCGTCCTCGTGACGTGGGCCGGCGCCGCGGCGACCCTCTACCTGTTGTACCCGGACCTCGGGGCCGAGCTGAGCATCATCGCCGGCAGCCTCGTCATCGTCACGGGGCCGACGGTGGTGTCGCCGCTGCTGCGGCGCATCGGCGTGCGGCCGCGCCTGCACCACATCCTGTACTGGGAGGGCGTGCTGGTCGACGCGGTCGGCGTGTTCGTCGCGGTGCTGTGCTTCGAGTGGATCGCGTCGGCCGGCGACCAGCCGGCGCTCGCGCCCCTGGGCCGGTTCGCGTCGCGGTTCGCGATCGGCGCGGGCATCGGCGCCGCGGTGGGGCTGGCGACCGGCTACGCGCTGCGCAAGCGGTGGGTCGCCGCGGACCATACCAACATCGCCGTGCTCGCCGCGGCGCTGCTGGCGCTGGCGCTGGCCAACGCGGTGCTCCCGGAGGCCGGCATCCTCGCGGTGATCGCGGCCGGCCTCGTGGTCGGCGTGCGGCGGCCGCCGCAGCTCAAGGAACTCAAGCGGTTCAAGCTCGAACTCACCGAGGTCGGCATCGGCCTGCTGTTCGTGCTGCTGGCGGCGCGGCTGGACCTGCGCCAGTTCCTCGACGCCGGCTGGCGCCTGGTCGCCGCGCTGGCGGTGTTGCTGCTGGTGCTGCGGCCGATCGGCATCGCGCTGTCGACCTGGGGGCAGCACTTCAGCTGGCGCGAGCGGGCGTTCCTCGCGTGGATGGCGCCGCGCGGGATCGTCGCGGCGTCGATGGCGTCGCTGTTCGCGCTGCGGCTCGACGCGCTCGGCTACGAGCGCGCGGGCTTCCTCGAGACGTTCACGTACGCCGTGATCGGCACGACGGTGATCGTGCAGGGGCTGTCGGCGCCGGCGATCGCGAGCTGGCTGGGCGTGAAGCGGCGCACGCGCGGCGCGTGGCTGCTCGTCGGCGACCCGCACGTTGCGGTGGAGCTGCACCGGCGGCTGCGCCAGGCCGGGGGTCGCAGCCTCGTGCTGGCGGCCGGCGGCCCGCCCGGGGACGCGCTCGCGTCCGACGACGTCGACGCGCTGGCGGACGGCCCGTTCGACCCGGCGGCGATCGACGACCCGCGCATCGCCGACGTGGAGGCCGTGCTCGCGCTGGCGCGCGCCCCGGAGATCAACGACCGCATCTGCGAGGCGTGGTCGGAGGTGGTCGGCGCCGCCGCGTGCTACCGGTGGGACGGCCATCCCGCCGACGGGCGACCGGGACGCGCGGTGTGGACCGACCTGCCATCGCCCGCCGAGGTCAAGGCGCTCGTCGAGGACGGCCGCTGCGCGATCGACGCGGTCGACGTCGGCGAACCGGAGGACGCCGCGCGGTTCGGCCCGTCGCTGCGCCCGCTGCTCGCGGTCGACGACGGCCACATCGTGCTGCTCGACGGCGACGTGCCCGAAGGCGCGCCCGCCGTGGTCGCGCTGCGGCGCCGGATCCCCGGGCTGGCCGGGCTCGTGCGCGACGCGATCGTGATCGACCGCCACGCACCGACGCGGGCGGAGGTCATCGGTGCGCTGCTCGACCTGGCGGCGCGCCACGCGCCCGACCTGCCGCGGGACCGCCACGCGGCCGACATCCTCGCGCGCGAGGAGGCGATGCCGACCGCGATCGGCGCGGGAGCGGCCGTGCCGCACGTGTACGACGACCACTGCCCGCAGAGCATGTGCTTCGTCGCCAACGTCGCCGGCGGGCTCGACTGGCACGGGCCGGACGGCGAGCCGGTGCGCCTGGTGTTCCTCGTCGTGTCGCCGGCGGGCCAGGCGGCCGAGCACCTGCGCAGCCTCGCGGCGATCTCGCACCTGGTGAGCAGCCCGGGCGTCGCGACCGTGCTCGCGCGCCAGCGCACCCGCGGCCGGCTCCTCGCGCTGCTGCGCGAACTCGAGTAGCCCGGCGGCCGGCTCCTCGCGCTGCTGCGCGAACTCGAGTAGCCCGGCGGCCGGCGGCCGGTGATATCGTCGCGCCCGCCGCTGCCATGGCCAAGCCGAACAAACGCCGCCGCCGGCGACGCCGCGCCCGCATCGTCGTGCCCCGGCGCGCCGTGCGCGGCGCGCCGCCCGGCGTGCTCGACCCGCCGGCCAACGCGCCCCGCCCGCGGATCGCGCTCATCGAGTACGGGCCGGACGGCGCGAGCGAGCGCGCCGTCGAGTCGATCGCCGAGCTGGCGGCGCCCGCACCGTCCGCTGCCGTGCGGTGGATCAACATCGACGGCGTCGGCGACGCGGACGTGTTCGCGGCGCTCGGCGACGCGTTCCACCTTCACCCGCTGGCGCTCGAGGACGCCGTGCACGTCCACCAGCGCCCGAAGGTCGACGACTACGGCGACCACATCTACTTCGTCGCGCGGATGCCGGCCGGCGAAGAGCCTTTGGTGCTCGAACAGATCAGCGTGTTCGTCGGGCGCGGGTTCGCGATCACCGTGCAGGAGCACCCCGGCGACTGCCTCGATCCCGTGCGCGAACGGATTCGAGGCGCGCGCGGCCGCATCCGCGGCGCCGGCCCCGACTACCTGCTGTACGCGGTGGTCGACGCGATCATGGATGCGTACTTTCCGATCGTCGATCGCCTGAACGTGCGGCTCGAGCAGATCGAGGAGCGCGTGCTGCTGTCTCCCGGCGACGGCGTCGTCGCCGAGGTGCACGCGATCCGCCACGACTTGCACCTGCTGCGGCGCACGCTCACGGCGTCGCGCGAGGCGCTCGGCGCGCTCGTCCGCCGGGACTCGGACCTCGTGGGCGACGACACGCGCGCGTTCCTGCGCGACTGCCAGGACCACGTCGACCAACTGCTCGACGCGGTCGAGGCGTGCCGCGAGCTGAGCGCGAGCCTGATGGACCTGCACGCGTCCGCGGTCGCCAACCGGATGAACGAAGTGATGAAGGTGCTCACCCTCATCGCGACGATCTTCATCCCGCTGAGCTTCATCGCCGGCGTCTACGGGATGAACTTCGACCGGTCGGCGTCACCGTGGAACATGCCGGAGTTGGGCTGGCGCTACGGCTATCCGCTGGCGCTGGCGGCGATGCTCGCCACCGCGCTCGCGTTCCTGTGGTTCTTCTGGCGGCGGGGCTGGCTGTCGTTGCGGCGCGACCGGCCGCCGAGAGACGACGCCGACGGCGCGTGATCGAGGCGCCGCGGGCGCGAGCGCGCGGCTACGGCGGGGGCCGCTCGGCGCGGCCGCGAGCGCGCGGCTACGGCGGAGGCCGCTCGGTGCGGCCGCCGGCGTACACGGCGAACCGGCCGGCCTCGCGCGGGTGCACGGGGCCGTCGGCGGGCCACGGCCAGCCGCCGAAACCGCCGCGCTGGTAGTCGGCGATCGCGTCGCGAATCTCGTCGTGCGACGTCATCACGAATGGCCCGTAGTGGGCGACCGGCTCGCCGATCGGCCGCCCTTGCAGCAGCAACCATTCCGCGTCCGCCGGGCCGTTGTCGATCGGCACATCGGCATCGGCGACGACCTGCACGCCGGTGCGCGGCGGCACGTCCACGCCGGCCACCCGCGCCGGCCCGCCGCGCACCAGGTACAGGGTGCGGTGCACGCCGGGCCGCGCGGGCGGCGGCGTCCACCGCGCGCCCGGCGCCATGCGGACGATCCAGATCGCCACGTCCGCGTCCGGCCGCGCCGCCCACGAATGCGGCGGCGGCGCCGGCGGCCGCACGCCGCCGACCGCGCCGGCGATCGCGCGCACCTCGACCGGCCGCCCGGACTCGTCGGCGAACCGCGCCGTCGGGATGCGGTGCCGCCACATCATCTGGTAGTGCGGCTCGACCAGTTTGTCGGCGCGGGGCAGGTTGAGCCAGATCTGAAACAGCTCGGTCGGATTCGGCGCGTCGCGCGACAACAGCGGGAACATCTCGGAGTGGACGATGCCGCGGCCGGCGGTCATCCACTGCACGTCGCCGGCGCCGAACCGGCCGGTGGCGCCGAGCGAGTCGGCGTGGTCGATGAACCCGCGCCGCGCGATCGTGATCGTCTCGAACCCGCGGTGCGGGTGCCGCGGGAACCCGGGCACCACGTCGCCGTGATACATGCGCCAGCCGTCGATGCCGTCGAAGTCCATTCCGATGCGGCGCCCGGTGAGCGGCGCCGCCGGTCCGAGCGCGTCGTTGCCCGGCGGATACGCGTCGTCGTGGTGGACGCAGAACAAGAACGGATCGACCGTCGGCCACTGGAAGTCCAGCGGCACGGTCGCCAGGACCGGACCCGCGTCGTGGCCGCGCACCATGGCGCAAGTGTAGCCGGCGCGCGAGCCGACCGCCGCGCGCGGCTATTCGATCACGACCAGGGGCGTGACGCCCGCGCCCCAAAACGACGTGCCGGGATACGCGCGCCGCAGCGTGCCCGCGCCCGTGGCCGGGTCGATCTCGATCACCTCGCCCGCGCGCGTGAACGCGTACACCTTGTTGTTGGCCACCGCGCAGCCGAACACGCCGCCGAACCCGATCGGGCCGACCGGCGTCGCCGCGCCCGTCGCCGTGTCGACCGTGAGCAGCACGTTGTTGTCGTGCTCGTCGCCGTTGGGCCCCTCGTCCGAGACGGCGAACATGGTGCCGTCGGCGACCGCCACCAGGTCGCCGGCGGTCGCGTAGCCGCCGCCGAACGAGCCGATCTCGGTGACGGCGCCGGTCGCCGGGTCGACGCGCCGCACGCCCCCGGCCGCGTCGGTCGCCAGCAGCGCACCGTCGGGAAGAAACGTGAGCCCCACGTTGGACACGCCGGGCACGTCCGCGACGTAGGTCGCGGCGCCGGTGGCGCGATCGATCGTGAACAGCCGCGTCTCGGTGATGCCGTACAGCGTTCCGTCCGGCGTCACCGCGATGTCGGTCATCCCCGATTCGCTGCCGTCGAGCCCGAACGGGCCGACCAGCGTGAGCGCGAACTCGCGGTCGTCGATGACGAACAGTTGGTCGGCGGTGTGGACGTACATCTCGGCCGGCGGCACCGCGGCGTCCGGCCGGCGCGCGGCGTCGGGAGCCGGCGCGGCCGCGTCGGGGGCGGGCGCGGCGTCGGCTGCGCCGGCGCCGGGCATCACCGAGGGGGCGCACCCGGCGGCGACCGCAAGCGACAGAAGCGACAACGAACGCATCGGTGGGAGCGTGTACCACGGGGACGCGCCGCCACCAACGGCAAACCGCGGCGGCGCCCCGGGACGCACGGCGCCGGTCCACTCCCGCGATTTGGGGTAAAGGGTTACCCGATTTCGTATGGGGCATCGGCCAAGACGGCAGGCGCCGCCGCATCCGAGCAGTTGGCGCTGCGGGGGCGCGCCGCGCCCGAGCCGTTCGAGCGCGCGGGCCTCGGCGATCGGCGCGCGGGGCCGTGGCCGCACCGGGGCCGAGCCCGCACCGTCGAGCCCGCACCGGTGGGGCCGTGGCCGCACCGGCCGTGGCCGCACCGGGGTTGATTGGCACCGCAGCGAACGAACCTCGTTTGCGA
>RFGE01000337.1 GCA_003696105.1 Deltaproteobacteria bacterium
CACGAGAAGCTCCGTGTAGCGCAGCTCGACGGTGATGACGTCGCCGGGCAGGATGTTGCCGACCCGCATGGAAAACACGTTCGGCCGGTCCTGCTCGAGCAGCGACGCCGTCTTGCCGGCGGCGACGGCGTGGTCGTATTCGCGGCGCGCCTGCTTTCGCTCGCGCACCTCCGCGACGATGACGCGGTCGCCCACGGTCATCTTCATGCCGTAGACCGCCGCGCGGGTGGACGCGGGGAACACGTAGCGCGCCGAGATCGGCTTGCTGCCGCGGTTTTCGTAGACCTGCGTGACGGTGACGTCGGCGATCACGCCGGCGATGCGGACGTCGGCGGACGTGCTGCGCAGCGGCAGCGCCTCGACGCCCGGGTCGCCGCCGTCGACGAAGAAGTACGGCGACAGCGTGCGATCCGCGTCGGCGCCGTCCGGGTCGGCGGCAGCCGGGCGCGGCGCCGCGGCGAACGCGGCCCATGCGGTGACGAGGATGGCGAGGATGCGGTGGCGAGCGTGCATGCCCGCCAGCGACAGCAAGCGCGGTGCCGGCGCCCGGGTCGCCGGGTTGCGCGCGGATGCGGCGCGGGCGTGTCCCGGTTGCCACGCCCGGCGCGGGCGCGGTGCCACACGCCCGCGCTTGCCCGCGCCGGCCGCGGCCGGTACAACGGGCGCGTGACCGGCGACATCCGCGTGCTGCGTTCGGCGCTGATCGACTCCGAGCGGTTCGTCCACGGCTTCCCCGAGCGCACCGGCGGCGTGTCCACCGGCGCGCGCGCGTCGCTCAACCTCGGCTACCGCTGGGGCGACGATCGCGCCGCGGTCGACGAGAACCGCAGGCGGCTGGCGGCGCACGCCGGGTACGACCCGGACGCGCTGGTCGTGACCAAGCACGTCCACGGCACGCGGGTGTGGCGCGTCGGCGAGCCGCTGCCGGACCCGCCCGAGTTCGACGGCCTGGTGTCGGATCGGCCCGGCGTCGTCCTCGGCGCGTTCGCCGCCGACTGCATCCCGATCGTGTTCGCCGATCCGCACGCGGGCGTGTGCGGCGCGTGCCACGCGGGCTGGCGGGGGACGGTCGCCGGGGTCGCGCGCGAGGTCGTACGCCGCATGTGCGAGGCCGGCGCGGCGGCCGCCCACATCCGCGTCGCGCTGGGGCCGTCGATCGGCCCGTGCTGCTTCGAGGTGGGCGACGAGGTGGTCGACCAGTTCGTCGCCGCGTTCGGCGACCTGCCGGGCCTCGTCGTCGCGGGGCCGCGCAAGCGCCACATCGACCTGCGCATCGCGACCCGCGCCGTCCTCGAGGCCGCCGGCGTCCGTCCGGACCACATCGACGACGCGCCGCCGTGTACGCGCTGCGAGCCGGATCGGTTCTTTTCGTACCGCCGAGACGGACGCGGCGGCGGCTGCCACATGGGGTTCATCGGCCTGCGGGCGTAGCGGCGGCGCATCTGGGCCTGCTCGGACTGCCCGCGCGGCGGCGGTTGGTCCGCCGGGCCTCGTCGGCCTGCGCGCGCGGCCGCGCGGCAGGCGGGTGGCCCTCGCGGCGCCGGCCGCGGTACGCTGGGCGGCCGTGCGGTTTTACGAGCAGACGTTCGGGGTGTATTTCGACGACCTCGATCCGTTCCACATCCTCCACAACGCCCGCTACCTGCTGCTGTTCGAGCGCGCGCTCGGCGCGTTCTGGATGGATCTCGGGTTCGGCTCGTTTCAGGACGACCCCGACCAGTTCCACCTGGTCGCGCACAACGAAGTGGACTATCGGCGTCCGGTCGAGGGCGTCGGCCGCGTGCGCGTGCGGGTGTTCATCGACCGCATCGGCCGCAGCTCGCTCACGTTCGGGTTTCGCATGATGCCACTGGACGAGGACGTGGACCACGCGGTCGGCCGCCGGACGATCGTGCGGGTCGACCCGGAAACGCGGCGGCCGATCCCGTGGTCCGACGCGCTTCGCGCGCGCCTTGCCCCGTACGTGCGCGACGACGCGGCGTGAGCCGGCGAGGTCATCGCAGCACGTCGAAGTACAGGATCAGCACGATCTCGATGACGATCAAGATGACGATGTACCACTCGACGCGCAGGGATCGCCGCGCCTGCAACAGTTCGAGCACGGTCGACGCCGTGGCCGCGATGAGGTCGAGCTTGCGCTCGAGCGCGGAGTGGCGCTCGCGCAGCTCGTATTCGTCCTCGAGCCGCGCGTACAGGCGCTCGAGTTCCGGGTGCTCCCACAACAGCTCGGGCTTTTCGAGCACCTCCACGCGACCGACCATGCGGTGCTGGATGCGCAGGATGCGGCCGATGTGCGACAGCAACGTCCGCGTGCGCCCGCGGCCGAGCGCGCCGCGTTCGAGCTGTTCGGCCAGCGGCTCGACGAGCTGGAACGCGTCGGCGATCTCGTCCTCGTAGTGCGCCAGGACGACGCTCTTGGCGAGGATCTCGGCGACCACGAGCAGCCGGTCGGGCGTGGCCCGCGCGATCTGCACGTCGTCGTTTGCCATGCCCTCGCGGCCGCGCGGGTCGACGCGGACGCGGGCCACCTCTCGGTCGGGCTCCGAGTACCTGCCGGCGATGCGCGGCGCCAGCTCGGCCAAGAACGCGGCGCGGGCGGCGTCGTCTGCCCCGAAGAACACGACCGCGCCATAGCGGAACACGGCGGCGACCCCGGCCCCGGCGGCCAACAGCGGCGGCTGTTCGTCGACGCGCTCGAGCCCGCGTACGTCGATGCGCTCACCGACGAGCACGGCGACGGCGTCGAACGCGGGGCCGAGTTGGGTCGCGGGGGGGTGGATGGCCGGGCGCGGCATGGCACACTCAGTGTAGCGCGCGGCCACCGCGCGCCCGCACCGGCCGGAGGGAGCCTCATGACGGCGCGACCGAGCCCGCAATACAGCATCACCATGCGCATCTCGTATCCGCACGAGCCGGGGTGGATCGCGCGGATCGCCGACGCGATCGCTCAGCGCGGGGGCGTCATCCTGGCCATCGACCTGGTTCACATCCACGGCGGCCGCAGCCTGCGCGACTACACCATCGAGTGCAGCTCGACGGAGCACGCCAACGCGATCGTCGAGGCCGTCCGGGCGATCGACGGCGTCGAGATCGAATCGGTGTCCGACAACACCTTCCTCGTTCACCTCGGCGGCAAGCTCGAGGTCGTGGCCAAGACGCCGATCAAGACGCGCGCCGACCTGTCGATGGTGTACACGCCCGGGGTTGCGCGGGTGTGCCTCGCGATCCGCGACGACCCGCGCGCCGCGTTCAACCTCACGGTGCGCAGCAACACGGTGGCGGTCGTGTCCGACGGCAGCGCGGTGCTCGGCCTCGGCGACATCGGGCCGGTCGCGGCGCTGCCGGTGATGGAGGGCAAGGCGGCGCTGTTCAAGGAGTTCGGCGGGGTCAACGCGTTCCCGCTGTGCGTGGCGGCGCGCGACGTCGACGACGTGGTGCGATTCTGCGAGCAGATCGCGCCGACGTTCGGCGGGATCAACCTCGAGGACATCTCGGCGCCGCGCTGCTTCGAGATCGAGCGCCGCCTGCGCGAGTCTCTCGACATCCCGGTGATGCACGACGACCAGCACGGCACCGCGGTCGTGATGCTCGCCGGGCTGATCAACGCGCTGCGCGTCGTCGGCAAGGAGCCGGCGGCCGTGCGCGTCGTCGTGTCGGGCGCCGGCGCGGCGGGCGTCGCGTGCGCGCGGATGCTCGTCGACTTCGGAGTCGGCGACGTGATCGTGTGCGACTCGCGCGGTGCGATCCACCGCGGCCGCACCGACGGGATGAACGACGCCAAGCGGTGGCTGGCCGAACACACGAACGCCGAAGGGAGGACCGGATCGATTCACGACGTCATCGCCGGCGCCGACGTGTTCGTCGGGGTGTCGCGGCCGGGCGTGATCGGCCGGGCCGACGTCGAGGCGATGGCCGACTCGCCCATCGTGTTCGCGATGGCCAACCCGGAACCCGAGGTGTTGCCCGAGGAGATTCGCGACATCGCTGCGGTGATCGCGACCGGGCGCAGCGACTACCCGAATCAGATCAACAACGTGCTCGCGTTTCCGGGCATCTTCCGGGGGGCGTTGGACGCGCGAGCGCGGGCGATCAACGACGAGATGATCCGCGCGGCGGCGCACGCCATCGCCGATGCGGTCGCCCCGGAGGAGCGGTCCGCGGAGACGATCGTCCCGAGCGTGTTCAACCGGTCGGTCGGCCCCCGCGTCGCCGCCGCGGTGGCGCGGGCGGCGCGAAAGACCGGCGTCGCCCGGCGCATTCCGAAGGGCCTGCGGCTCGTCCCGAAATAGGACAGTCCGCCGGGCGCTGCGCAACGATTGCGTTCGCCTCGCCCCGGCGCGCACGTCGTGCGCGCGGCGGTGCGCGATGACTCGCGGACGCGCCGCCCGCTGGCGTGGCCGCGGGCCGCCACCCGGGCACGCAACATGCATGCTACTGTAGCGTTTCGCGCTCGTCGCTTGGCGACCGTCCGGCTCGCTCGGGCCGGCACCACGGCGCGGCGCGG
>RFGE01000338.1 GCA_003696105.1 Deltaproteobacteria bacterium
CCTAGGGGCTGCCGCCGTCGCCATCGCGGCCGTCCGGGCCCGCGAACAGGTCGAGTTGTGCCGCGTCGTCTACCGAGTCCGACCGCGGCTCGGTCCGCACCTGCCCGCGTTCGTCGATGTAGTCGGCCGCGAACCGCCGGTACGCCACCGAGTCCACCGCCTGCAGGCGCGCGAGCACGCGGTCGGCGATGTGCCAGCTCGCGACGGCGGGCGTGCCGCGATCCACCAGCTCGGCTTCGATCGCCCGCGCGATGCGCACGACGGTCTCGTCGCCGACCGCCCGCCCGGCGCACACGCGCCGGATCGCGGTCACGAGCTTGGCGTGGTCGAACGGCTCCGCCGGCCGACCGCCGCGCTTGACGACCTTGAGGTCCGTGGGGCCGAGGCGCTCGTAGGTGGTAAACCGACGCTTGCACTCGCCGCACTGCCGCCGCCGCCGCGTCCCGTCTTGCGTGGGCCGCGAATCGACCACCCGCGAGCCACCACCGCAGTACGGACAGTCCACGGAAGTAGTATACGAGGATCGAGCCGTGTCGACGTATCGCGTCAAGGAGCTGTTCGGCCCGACCATCCAGGGCGAGGGCGTCCACGCCGGCCGCGTGTGCGTGTTTCTGCGGTTTGCCGCGTGCAACCTGGCCTGCACCTGGTGCGACACCGATTTTTCGCCGGATGGCGCCGCGCGACTGACCGCAGCGGACATCGCCGACGCACTCTCGCGACTCGATGCCACCGGCAGCCGCACGGTCGTCGTCACCGGCGGCGAACCGGCGCTGCAGTGGGACGCGCCGCTGGCCGACGCCCTGCGCGCGGCCGGGTTTCGCGTCCACATGGAGACGAACGGCACCCGCGCGCTCGCCGCGCCGGTCGACTGGCTCACGGTGTCGCCAAAGCCGCAGTTCCATCCGCCCGGCGTCACCCTGGCCGAACTCGAGGCAGACGAGTGCAAGGTCGTGGTCGACGACGCGGTGGACGACGAGACGCTCGCCGACTACGAGCGCCGCTACGCCTGCGCGCACTACCTCGTCCAACCGTGCTGGGGGCCCGGCTACGATGCGTCGCTCGCCCGCGCGATCGCGCTGGCGCGCAAGCGACCGCGCTGGCGGCTAGGCGTCCAACTGCACAAGTGGATCGGCCTGCCCTGACGCCGGCATCACGCTCGGCTCGAAAACCCGAGCAGCTTGTCCATCGTCTGTTGGTCCGCCGGCGGGAATGCGTAGTCGGCCAGCTCGTCGCTCGTGACCCAGCGGATGTCGCGCACCGCGCGCGGCGCCGGCTCGCTTCCGGGCGCGAGTTCGCACGCGAACATGTGCAGATGCACGTCGTAGCCATCATACTCGTGGACGTGCTCACCGATGCGCTCGACGACGCGCACATCCGTGCCGATCCGTTCGCGCAGCTCGCGGCGTAGCGCGTCCTCGTCGGACTCGCCGTCCTCGACGCGACCGCCGGGAAACTCCCACAGAAGCGGCAACACCGCGGTCTCGCTGCGCTGCGCGATCAGATAGCGCCCGTCGCGCTCGATGACCGCGACCACCACCCGCACGACTCGTTTGTCCATGCGAGCGCGATTATAGGAGCGGCGACCAGCGGGCGCTACGCCCGCTTACGCCCGCTGGCGCGGGATCTGCGGACGCCGACGACGGCGGCGCGGTGACAAGAACCGCCCAAGGCGACGGAGCCTGCCCGGGGCGCGGCGACGCGCGGGCGACGCGGCCGCAGCCGCGACGGCCCGACGCCGTGCACCGCCCCGCGGCCCCGGGATCGCGACGTCAGGGACGTCGCACGCGACAACTCGCGAACGCACGCGCACGGCGCGTGCGCGGACGGTTCCAACGGCGCTCCCCGACCGGTCGCCCCGCTCGAAAACGGCCGGCGCACGCCGACTGCGCGCGTCCGGCGAGGTCGCGAGCGCGCCCCGGCTCAGCGCTGCCACAGGCCGTGCTCGACACCGCCGAGGAGGTAGATCGCGATGGTGCCGTGACCCGGGATCTTCATGGCCTCGATCGCGATCTCGGCGCCCGCGGCTCGGGCCGCGTCGACCCGGGCGGCGAGGTCGTCCACCAGCAGGTACGGGCGGACGACCGGCAGCTCGTCGGGACGCAGGGGCGCGCGGACGCCGATCTTGCCGCCGCTGGCCAGGTCGGCGGTTCGAGCGTTGCCGAGTTCGGGCACGGGCCCGCCGAAGCTGACGCGGTGAACCTGCTGCAGGACCGCGCACACAGCATCGACCTGGGGGGTGACGAACTCGAGGTACGCGATGTCCATGGCTTTCATCCTTTGTTGCAATGGCAATGAAGTCGACGCGCCGGCCGCGGCTCGCCCGCCGCCTCGCCCGGCCGCATGTCAACGGTGTCCCATCGTAGCGCGGGCCCGCGCGCAGATCGTGGCCCGGGCGGATCACGGCGCCGGACGATGGCGCTCACGGTGTCGCCGCCTGCCGCTCGGCCGCCTGGGCCGATTCGCCCGGCGCAAGGTGCCCGTGCAGGCGCGCCACGAGGTCCGCGGCATCGCCGATCAGCTCGCGAACCACCGCGTCGGGCGGCGAGGCCGGCGACGCCGCAAACGCGCGAGCCAGATCGCCGGCGCGCGACAGCGCGTGCGCATCGCTGGTGCGCAGCCGCTCGGCGGGAATCAGCTCGCCGTAGACCGCCGCGAGCAGCGCGTCCGGGGCGTCGCCCGGGTCGCGCGCGGCCGCGGCGCGGCACGCGAGCGCCAGCGACGCGTGCAGCATGGCGAGCGCCTCACCGCCGAGGCCGGCGGCGACCAGCGCGCGCGCCGCGTCGAGCTTGCGCGCGGCGGCCGCCGCTTGCTCGCGGCGACGCGGCACCTCCGGGTCCTCGCACGCGGGCGCCTCGTATCGCACGACCGCCCCGGCCAGCGGCGATCCCTCGCCAAACGACGCCAGCGACTGCGCCGCAGAAGCCGGCACGACGATCGCGCCGCCCACGTCGCCACGGGACGCAGCACCGTCGGCGACGACGGCGACGATGCGGCCGTCGCGGGTCTCGAGCACCCGCTGCAGCGCGTCGCCCACCCGCTCGCGCACGGCGTCGACGACGGCATCCTCGGCGGGCGCGCGCTCGGCCGGCGCCCGCCCGGCCACGGCGTCCTGCCGGCCGGTCTGCGCGGCGTAGCTCTCCTCGAGCAGGGTCGCAACGCGACCGGCCAGCGACGTGCGACCGAGTTCGTCGGTCGCGCTGTCGTCGCCGATCGCGGCCTCGAACAACGCCCGCTTGCCGGCGAGGGTGTGCTCCATCCGCTGCTCGACGCAGTCCTCGCCGACCAGCAGCACCACGTGAACCGACGACGCTTGTCCCAACCGGTGAGCGCGTCCGATCCGCTGGGCAAGCACCGCCGGGTTCCACGGCAGATCCAGGTTGATGATGTGGCTGGCTGCCTGCAAGTTGAGACCGACGCCGCCCGCGTCGGTCGACAGGAACACGTGGCAGTTCGGATCGTCGTTGAAACGGTCCACGAGGGCGCCCCGCTGGCCCGACGGCACTCCACCGTGCAGGCGGACGTAGCCGATCCCGAGCCGCTCGGCGACGCCGGCCGCCAGCCGCTGCATGTGCTCCCACTCGCTGAACACGATCACCTTGTGACCGCCGTCGATGCAGAGCTCCTCGAGCAGCCGCTCGAGTTCGACCAGCTTGGGAGAACCGCCGCGGGGCGGGCGTTCGCCCACGAGTTCGGCCGCGTTGCACGCCATGCGCATGCGCTGAAACGCGCTCAGCAGCTGCTTCTCTTCGGCGGGCGTGAGCGGCCGCTTCTTGAGCCGCGCGAGCAACCGCGCAACCCGGGCTTGCGCCTCGTCGTGCACGTCGCGCTGCGCGGCGCCCAGCGGCACCGAGCGCCGCACGGTGACCAGATCGGGCAGCTGGTCGAGCACGTCCTGCTTGCGGCGGCGCAGGACGTGCGAGCGCAGGCGCGCGCGCAGCTCGGCCAGGTTGCGGTAGCCGGCCGGCTTGCCCCGGTCGTCCAGGAGCATGAAGTCGCGGTTGAAGCACCACAGCGGCCCGAGCACGTGGGGGTCGATCACCTGCATCAGGCTGTAGAGATCGTCGAGGCGATTCTCGAGCGGGGTGCCGGTGAGCACGAACGCGTACGCCGTGTCGAGCTGCTTGACCGCCTCGGCCGTCTTGGTGCGCCAGTTCTTGATCCGCTGCGCCTCGTCGAGCACGAGCAGATCGGCGCCAAGCGCGGCGATGCTGGCCCGATCGGTGCGGACGAGCTCGTAGTTGACGATGACGACCTGGCCGGCGCCGCGGTACATGGCCGCCCGCGCGCGGCGACCGCCGGAGACCACGGTGGTCGTCAGCTGGCGCGGGCCGGCGGTGAATCGCGCGATCTCCTGCGCCCACTGGTGCTTGAGCGACGCGGGACACACGACCAGCGCGCGCGCGACCTGGCCGTCGCGGAACATTCGCGCCATCGCGGCGATGGCCTGCGCGGTCTTGCCCAACCCCATGTCGTCGGCGAGCAGCGCGCGCCCGCGGCTTACGAGAAACGCGACGCCGTCGACCTGGTACGGATACAAGCGCCCCGCGAACCCCGGCTGCTCGGCCCCCGCGCGCCGAACCTGGGCCTCCACCTCGCGCCAGCGCTCGTCGCGCGCCGCGACATCCATCGCCCGCTCGGCAAACGCGCGCACCTCGTCGGGGACCTCGATGCCGGCGGCGCGAGCCGCGGCGTGCAGCTCGGGCCACACCGCCGCGAGCGGCCGCTCGAGCCGACCGTTGGCGCCGAACCAGCGATCGCGCACGCGCCCGGCGCGGCGCGCGCCCGCAGCGACGCGCAAGCCCACCTGTTCCGACGCCGCGTCCACATAAAGGTAGCTGTGCGCGCAGCCGACCTGGCGTGCCGCGCGCAGCCAGGCGCGCCGCCGCCCGCGTTCGAGCCAGGCGAGCACGGCCTCGATGTGCTTGCACGTGCCCAGGCGGTTGGTGCGCAAATCCTCGCAGGTGCAGCTGTTGTGGTGCGCGTCGACGGCGCGAATCACCACGTCATAGGTGCGCTCGGACGGAGACGACACCCGATACCGCCCGAACGCGCCGGCCGCGCCGCGCTCTGCCGCGACGGTGAACAGGCCCGACCGGCCGCGCTCGCGGCGGCGCCGGATCTGCCTCTGCTCGAGCGACTCGTCGCGATCCTCGCCAGCGGCGGGCGGCAGGGCGTGCCCGGCGAGCAGCATCGCGAGCGCCGCCGTGTGCCGGCACGGCTTGCCGTTGGACCGCCCACACGAGCACGCCGTGCGCAGGTCGCCGCGCACCCACTCGATCCGCGCGCGCACGCGACCCGCGCGCTCGTCGCTCACGTAGGCGGCGACCCGCCGGGCGCCGACGTCGGGGCGACTGATGCGCCCGCTCGCAACCAGACGCTCGGCCGCGGCAGCCACGCGGGTGCCGACGCCCAGCGCCCGCGCGCCGTCGGACAACACTTCCACGATCGTCGACTGCTCCATGGCTGGCGACCCTACTCCGCGCCTGTGACAACCCACCGTCTCGCCGCGGTCGCGAACCCGCGCAACGCGGCACCGAGCAAGCCCGAGCGCAGCGACGGGCGTGCGACGGCCCGCCGGACAGGCGGGCGGGACGCGGGTCGCGGGTCGCGGCGCCGGCGACCTCCTCGAGGCGCCGATTCGCGGCCGGCCGACGACATCGACGCCGGCGCCTGCCCCGGCGAGCACGCCGCGCTCCGTGCGCGGCGCGCGGGCGCGCCGATCGACGCCGGCGCCCGACCCGGCCCGCGCGAGCCGGCGAAGCCGACGGGCGCAGGCGGGACCGGCGCGCGGGGTCACCGCCGGCCGGGCGCCGGCGCGGGTGATTTTTTTCGCCGCCCGCGATTTTTTTCGCAACCGCGCGCGCCGCGCCGATACCCCCGGCATGACGCGCAACGACTGGCAACGCGCGGTCGCGGACGACCGAGGCGCCGCGAGCGTCGAGTACGTGGTGCTGCTGGCGACGGTGTCGCTCGGCGTCGCGGCGGCGGTCGCGGCCCTCGCGATTCCGATGATCGAGCGGTTCCGGTGGATGCGCGCCCTCATCAACCTGCCGTTTCCCTGAATGAGGAATCACGTGTCACGTACGGAGGATCGCGAGCCACATCGCGTCGACGGAAAGGCGGAGCGACGAAGGAAGGGTGGCCCCCTTTCGAGGAGCTCCAACGCCGCCGGCGGCGTGGGCGACCGCAAGGACCGTACGCGACGCGTGATTCCTCATTTGGGGGGCGGCGCAGATCGTCTCAAAGGAGAAGAGCTATGGAAACGAAGGACGTCATCGACAACGTGGAAGTGGAGGTCGCCGGGGACGGCAAGCCGACGGTGCTGCAGCGGATTCGCGACAAGCGGCTCGCGCGCGACACGCGCGGGCTGTCGACGGTGGAGTAC